>JADGPM010000284.1 GCA_017882425.1 Solirubrobacteraceae bacterium | reverse complement strand
GGGAGCTTCAGCGCCGGCAGGCTCGTGGAGCCGGTCGCGGCGCGCAGCTCCTCGCGTGACCCGCGGCGCAGGAAGAAGATCGGGTTGCCGTGGGCGGCGATGACCTTCTCGTACTCGATCCCCGCCGCCCGCAGGGCCTCCTGCACGCGCCGGCACGGGTGCACCTTCGGGCCCCCGTCGTCGCCGTGGCAGACGTAGAGGGTCGGGATCTCGGCCATGCTGGTCCTCCTGGTCGCGGGCATGCAGTCTGACCGGTAGACGGTCGCGTCGGCTGGAAGTCATCGCAGCGGGTTGTGGCCTACACCTCGATGCGCGAGCCGACGATCACCGTGCGCTCGCGCGGGAGGGCGAAGTACTCGGCCGCGTCGGCCGTGATGCGCGAGGTCGCGATGAAGAGGTGCTTGCGCCAGCGGCTCATCCCCGGGGCGTCGGTGCGGTGCAGGTCGATCGTGGACAGGAAGTAGGACGCCTCGTCCACGTCGAAGCCCGCCTCGATCTGCGCCGGGTCGATCATCCGCAGGACCTCGGGCACGTTGGGCTCGTCCATGTAGCCGAACCGCGCACCGACGTGCGTGATGCCGTCGTCGCTGTACCCGAGGTCGTCGATCACGAGGCGCTCCTCGAGCGGGACGTGCGGGACCGGCCGGGTCTCGATCGTGAGGATCACGACGTGCTCGCTCAACGCGTGCAGGTGGCTCACGCTGGCGCGCATCGCCAGCGGCGCGCTGACCTTCGTGCGATTGAGGAAGACGGCCGTGCCGGGCACGCGCTGCACGGGATAGCGCCGCGCGTACAGGTCGTCGACGAACGTCCGCAGCGACCCCTCCTCGTCCTCGCGGCGCCGCGTGACGAGCTCCCGGCCGCGCTGCCACGTCGTGAGGATCGTGAACGTGATGCCGGCGATCAGCAGCGGCAGCCAGGCACCGTGGGTGATCTTCGTGAGGTTCGCCGCGAGGAAGAACAGGTCGACGGTCAGCAGGGCGCCGCCGCCCACCGCGACGAGCCACAGCGGGCGCCCCCACTGGTGGCGTGCGATGTAGAGGAACAGCAGCGTCGTGATCGTGATCGTGCCGGTGACGGCGACGCCGTAGGCGAACGCCAGTGCTGCCGAGCTCTCGAAGGTGAAGACGAGCGTCAGCACGGAGACCATCAGCAGCCAGTTGATCCACGGAACGTAGATCTGCCCGATCGTCTCCTCGGAGGTGTGCGTGATCCGCAGCCGCGGCAGGTAGCCCAGCTGTGCGGCCTGGTGGGCGACCGAGAAGGCCCCGGTGATCACGGCCTGCGACGCGATCACCGTGGCCGCGGTCGCAAGGAAGACCAGCGGCCACTGGGCCCAGCCGGGGACGAGCAGGAAGAACGGGTTGGAGATGTTCGCCGGGTCGTCGAGGATCAGCGCGCCCTGCCCCATGTAGCTGAGGATGCAGGCGGGGAAGACGAGCAGCAGCCACGCACGGGTGATCGGCCGGCGCCCGAAGTGGCCCATGTCCGCGTAGAGGGCCTCGGCGCCGGTGACCGCGAGCACGACCGCGGCCAGCGCGAAGAAGGCGGTCGAGAAGTGGGTGAGGAAGAAGTCGACGGCGTACGTCGGCGAGAGCGCCTTGAGGATCCCGGGGTGCACGGTGATGCCGCTGACGCCGCATGCGCCGATGACGACGAACCAGACGAGCATGACCGGGCCGAAGAGGCGCCCGACGGTCGCCGTCCCGACGCGCTGGAGCAGGAACAGCGCGACGATGATCGCCGCGGTGACCGGGACGACCAGGTGCGCCAGGGACGGTGAGGCGACCTCGAGCCCGCCGACGGCGGACAGGACCGAGATCGCGGGCGTGATCATGCTGTCGCCCAGGAACAGGGAGGCGCCGAAGATCCCCAGCGCCGCCAGCGCGAGTTTCGTCCGCGTGCCGCCCGGCAGCTCACGCCGGCGCAGCAGCGTGATCAGCGCCATGATCCCGCCCTCGCCGTCGTTGTCGGCGCGCATGACGAGCAGCACGTAGGTGATGGTGACGACGATCATCACCGACCAGAAGATCATCGACGTGATGCCGAAGACCGTGTCCCGCGTCACCGGGACGGGGTGCGGATCGCCCGGGTCGAACACCGTCTGCACCGTGTACAGCGGGCTGGTGCCGATGTCCCCGAAGACGACGCCGAGCGCCCCGAGGACGAGCGCGCTGCGAGCGGTGCTGCGATCGCGCTGGGTCATCATCACCGAACGCGGACGACCACGTGGGTCGCGCGCGTCGGCGCTGCGAGCGAGAGGAAGTCGCGCACCATCCCGGCGTGCAGGCAATAGCCGCATCCGAGCGGCTCGGCGGGCGACATGGCGCGCTGGAGCGGCGCGACGGGCGCGTCACAGGCCGGGCAGGCAAGCGTGCCGTCGGCCAGCAGCGTCGAGCGCGCGGTCCGCCGCTCCTCGTGCCGGGCGCGCTCGAAGCTCACGCGGCGATTCTACGGTCTCGCGTCACTCAGGCCGCGCTGCCCGCCGACTCGCGTGCCCGCCGTGGGGCCGGACGCCGCGCCTGCAGGATCACGCGCGTGCCGTGACGCGGCGAGAGCGTGACGTTGCGCCGTGCGACGTGCTCGGGCCGCTCGTCGGCCGCCGCGAGCGTGCACTCCGCCAGGACGGTCGACAGGACGACGCGCATCTCGAACTCCGCGAACGAGGCGCCCAGGCAGCGCCGCGAGCCGCCGCCGAACGGGATCCAGGAATACGTCGCGGGCGCGTTCTCGAGGAAGCGCTCCGGCCGGAACGCGAACGGGTCCGGGTAGGTGTCCGCACGCGTGTTCGTCAGCCAGATCGACGGCGTGACATCGGTGCCCGCGGGCAGGACATGGTCGCCGGCGCGCAGCTCGGACCCCAGGCGCCGGCCGGCGAGCGGGACGACCGGGCGCAGTCGCAGCGCCTCGGAGATCACGGCCCGCAGGTACTCCTCGTCGCCGTGCGCGAGCTCGGACTGCAGGCGCGCGAGCGTGGCGGGATTGTGCAGCAGCAGGTCGAACGTCCAGGCGAGCGCCGTGGCGGTCGTCTCGTGGCCCGCGACGAGCAGCGTCATCAGCTGGTCGCGCAGCTCCTCGTCGTCCATCCCGCTGCCGTCCTCGAATCGCGCGGCCACGAGCTGGGAGAGGATGTCCTCGCGCTCGCCGACGCGCGGGTCCGCCCGGCGCTCGGTGATCTCCTCGGCCAGGACCGCGTCGACGCCGGCGCGCAGCGTGCCGATCCGCTCGAGGGGACCCTGGCGCCCGAGCCGCCGCGCGAGCAGCACGCCGAACTGCAGGCCGGGCGTCGCGGTCTGATCCAGCAGGTCGCGCAGCAGCCTGCGCAGGCGCTCGCCGCGCTGCTCGTCGCTGACGCCGAAGACGGCGCGCAGGATGACCTCGAGCGTGATCGCCTGCATGCTCGGGTGGATCGCGAACGGGCGCCCGGTCGGCCACGTCGCGATCTCGCGCTCGGTCGCCTCGCGCACCACGGACTCATAGGCGCGCATCCGCTCGCCGTGGAAGGCCGGAAGCATCAG
>JADGPM010000055.1 GCA_017882425.1 Solirubrobacteraceae bacterium | reverse complement strand
GGCGCTGCCGGACTCGCCATGGGCGATGCTGCGCGCGCTCGCGCGTCTCGGCCTTGGACGATCGCCCGGATCGGGTGATCTCCTGGCTCCGGGCCGCGACGTAGACTCGCCGCGATGAGCGCGCTCAACGAGGCCCTGCCGCTCGCGCTGGGCGCGGCCATCTATCCGCCGGCGCTGCTCGTGCTGCTCCTGCTGCTGACCGGCGAGCATCCGCGCCGCCTCGTGCTCGCCTACTTCGCGGGCGCGGCGCTGATGGTCGTCGCCGCGGGCCTGGTCGCGCTCGTCGTGCTCAAGGGCTCGGGCGCGACGGCGCAGAGCAGCAGGTCGGCCAGCGGCGGCGTGCAGGTCGTCGTCGGGCTGCTGCTGCTCGTGCTCGGCGGATGGCTCTGGCGCCGGCGCACGCGCGAGCCGGAGAAGCCCGTGAGCGGCGCCGACGACAAGCCGAGCCGGATCGCCGAGTGGTCGCGGCGCGCGACCGCGAGCCAGAAGTGGTCCTTCGTGCTCGGCCTGGCGATGTTCCTGCCCTCGCCGCTCTACCTGCTGGCGGTGGAGAAGATCGCCGACAGCGGCAGCTCGTCGAGCTCGAACGTCCTGGCCGTGCTGATCTGCGCGATGGGCGTCCTGATCTTCGTCGAGGTCACGGTGCTGGCCCTGTTCATCCGCCCCGGCAGCGTCGCCGCCGGGCTCGAGCGCACGCAGGTGTGGCTCGCACGCAACGGCTGGACGCTCGGTGCGATCGTCGCGTTCGTGGCCGGCATCTACGCGCTGGTGAAGGGCATCGACGCGCTCGGCTGAGCGGGGAGAGGGACGGATCGAGATGACCGAGGACACCACGCAGACACCGCCACCGGAGGATCCCGGCGACGAGCCGCCCGAGCGCTTCAGCGACCGCGTCGTCGATCTGGCCACGCGCGCCTTCGCGTGGACCGAGGTCTACACGGCGAAGGCCCAGGCGTGGGCCGATCGCCAGGAAGGCCATTCGCGCAGCGGCGTCGCGGTCGGGTGGTTCACCCGCTACCGCCAGGCGGACGGGCAGCTCTTCGCGCTGCTGCTCGCGGCGTACTTCTTCGTCACCCTGCTGCCCGCCGTGATCGCGATGGCGTCCTACGCCGACCGTGACCCCACGGCCGTCGCCGGGCGGCTGATCGCGCGGCTGCACCTCAAGGGGCAGACCGCGACGCTGACGAAGGACGTGCTCGAGGGCGCGGGCGGCCATCAGCTCACCGCGACGCTGATCGCCGTCGCCAGCATCGTCACCTTCGGCCTGGGCATCGGGCGCACGCTGCAGCTCGTGTACGGGCGCGTCTGGGACATCCCGGCGCGGCGCGGGGTGACCGACCAGGCGCGCTACTTCCTGTGGCTGCTCGTCTTCCTCGTCGGCTGCTTGCTCTACGTGGTCGAGACCGCCGTGCTGCACTCGGCCGCCGGCTGGATCGAGTGGGTCATCGCGCCGCTGTGGGTCGCGGCGGCGATCGGGTTCCTCGCCTGGACGCCGACGTTCCTGCTGCACAGCCGGGTGACGATCCGCGACACCATGTCCGGTGCGCTGCTCGCGACGGTCGGCCTGGTCGGCCTGCGCGCGCTGTCCTCGCTGCTGTTCACGAACTGGCTGAACTGGTACTCGAAGTACTACGGCGGCATCGGCATCGTGATGGCGATCTTCTTCTGGCTCGTTCTCGGGACGACGATCCTCATCGTGACCTCCGCGCTCTCGCCCGCCTACGCGGTGCGCCGCGCGCGCCGCATCGAGGCCCGGCTCGAGCCGCCGGCGTAGCCTGGTCGGCGTGCCGCATCGCGCCGCCGCGGACGTGCTCTCCACGCTGCTCACGCGCAGCGGGCCGGTGCTGCTCGACGGCGGCCTGACGACGCAGCTCGAGGCGGGTGGCCACGACCTCTCCGACGACCTGTGGTCCGCGCGGCTGCTCGCCGACGATCCGGATGCGATCGAGGAGGCGCACCTCGCGTTCCTGCGGGCCGGTGCGCGCGTCGTGACGAGCGCGAGCTACCAGGCCAGCCGCGCCGGGTTCGCCCGGGCGGGTGTGCCCGGCGCACGTGCCGACGAGCTGTTGCGACGCAGCGTGCTGCTCGCCCAGGCCGCCCGCGAGCGCTTCGAGGCCGAGTCGCCGGAGGCCCCGCGGGCGCTCGTCGCCGCGTCCGTCGGGCCCTATGGGGCGATGCTCGCGGGCGGGCAGGAGTACACCGGGGAGTACGGCGCCCTGAGCGGGCGGGAGCTCGAGGGGTTCCACGAGGAGCGCCTCGCGGCCCTGCTCGAGGCCGGCCCGGACTGTGTCGCGTGCGAGACCATTCCCCGCGCTGACGAGGCCGCGGCGCTCGCGGCGGTGCTCGACCGGCTGCGGGGACCGGAGGCGTGGATCACCTTCGCCTGCCGCGACGAGCGCTCGACGGTCCACGGCGAGCCCGTCGAGGAGGCGGTCGCCGCGGCGCTCAGCGGGACGCGCGTCGTCGCCGTCGGGGTGAACTGCACGGCGCCGGAATACGTCGAGGGGCTGCTGCGGCGCGCGCGCAGCGTGACCGATCGTCCGCTCGTCGCCTACCCCAACAGCGGGCAGGTGTGGGACGGGGAGGGCCGGGTGTGGACGCGGACCGGGGTGGCGTCGTTCGAGCCTGTGCTGGTGCGCGCGTGGATCGATGCCGGCGCGCGGCTCGTCGGCGGCTGCTGCGGGATCGGGCCCGCGGGCATCGCCGCGATCGCGCCGGTCGTCGCCGGTGCGGACTGAGCGCGGCGGCCGGCTGCGAGCATCCCCGGCCGTGGACGCCGCGCGCGCCTCAGCGGACGTTCCGGCGCCGGCCGACGAGGTCTTCGCCTTCCTCGCGGACCTGCGCAACCACTGGCGCCTGGCGGCGCGCTGGATCGAGGTCCTCGGCCTGCTGCCCCAGAGCGCCGCGGACGACGGCGGCACGGTGCGCCTCAGCGGTCCGCTCGGGCTGGCGCGCACCGTGACGACGCGCGTCGACCAGGTCGTCGAGCCGACGGCGATCGACGGTCATGGCGTGTGCGGCACCACCCGGGCAGCGGTGAGCTGGCGCCTCGCCGAGCGCGGTCCGGTGACCCACGTCAGCGTCGAGGTGCGCCTGCTCGAGGCGGGCGCGCGTGACCGCGTCATCTGGCGCGCCGGGGGGCGGCGCTGGCTCGCGGGCCGGCTCGCGCAGACCCTCAGCGCGCTCACCGACCAGCCTTGGGATCAGCATCGGAACACGATATAGTTGTGTATGCAACCACTGCGACGGGAGAGCGACCATGCAGCTCGAGGGCATCCACCACATCACCGCGATCACGGGCGACGCCGCCCGCAACGTCGACTTCTACACGCGCGTGCTCGGGCTGCGCATGGTCGCCAAGACCGTCAACCAGGACGACCCGAGCGTCTACCACCTCTTCTACGCCGACGAGGAGGGCCACGCGGGTGCCGACCTCACGTTCTTCGAGTATCCGCACGCGGTACCGGGCCGCGCCGGCGCCGGCATGGTGCATCGGATCGTCTCGCGCGTCGCCTCGCGCGCCGCGCTGGATTTCTGGGAGGCGCGCCTGGCCGGGGAGGGCGTGGCCACGGAGCGCGAGCCCGAGCGACTGCTGTTCGCCGACCCCGAGGGCCTGGGCCACGAGCTCGCACTGAGCGACACACCCGATGCGCCGCTGAGCGCCGAGCACCCGGAGATCCCGCTCGAGCACGCGCTGCAGGGCTTCCTCGGCGTGCGCGCCTACAGCGCCGACCCGGTGCAGAGCGCGGCGCTGCTCGAGCGCGTGCTCGGTGCGAGCGCCCTGTCCGGCGACACCTGGGAGCTGCGCGGCGCGCTGCGCGGCGGCACGATCGCCTACGACCCGGCCCCGGCCGAGCCCGGCCGGCAGAGCGCGGGCACCGTCCACCACATCGCCTGGGGCACGACCGTCGCCGAGCACCCGCGCTGGGAGGAGCACCTGCGCGCCTCGCGCGTCCCGACGTCCGGCATCATCGACCGCCACTACTTCCACTCGATCTACTTCCGCGAGCCGAGCGGCGTGCTGTTCGAGATCGCCGACGACGCCCCCGGGTTCACCGTCGACGTGCCGCTCGAGCGCCTGGGCTCCGAGGTCATCCTGCCGCCGAAGCTCGAGCCCCACCGCGAGCAGATCGAGGCGCGCCTCACCCCGCTGCCGGACCCCCGCGCCGGCTGGCCCACGCCGACGGCCGCGCCGGCGCCCTAGGCTGGAGGCCGTGCCACAGGACGTGCCCATCCGCGGTGAGACCATCCGGCTCGGCCAGCTGCTGAAGCTCTCCGGGCTGGTGGACGCCGGCGGCGAGCTGAAGGCCTTCCTGGATGTCGAGCAGGTGCTCGTCAACGGGGAGGCCGACAACCGCCGCGGACGCCAGCTGCATCCGGGTGACGTCGTCGCGGTCGCCGGGACGACGCTGCGCGTCACCGCCGGCGGCTGAGCCTGCTCAGCGCTTGAGCACGAGCTTGCGCGCGGCCGACGGCAGCGCGCCGGAGCCGTCGGTGCACACGAGCACGAGGTAGGCCGTGACCGACCTCGCGCGGCGCAGCTTCGTGCGGTAGGCCTTGCTGATCCTGAGCGTCGCGGCGAAGGTGCCGCCCTGCTGGATGGTGTCGACGGCCCGCGCGATGCGCGTGTCCTTCTTGCCGACCTTCAGGCGCCTGGCCTCCGCCGCGCGCAGCACGAGCCCGACGGTCGCGCTGCAGGCACCCGAGAAGCTGACGCGGAAGCTCAGCGCCCCGCCGGCGAGCAGCGCGCCGAGCTTGGCCGGCTTGGGTGCCCCGAGTGCCACCGACAGCGGGGTCGCTCCCGGCGTCGAGCCGGTGCCCGTGCCCGGCGCCGGTGTCGCGGCGCTGACGTCCCGCTGCTCGCAGTCGCCGAGCACGTCGAACGTGTCGCCCGCGTCGGCGACGACGCTGTCCGCGCCGAAGCCGCAGGAGAGCGCGTCGATCTCGCCGTCGCGCGCGAGCAGCGTGTCGTTGCCGAAGCCGGTCAGCGAGGTGTACTCGCCGTCGCCGAACATGCTGTCGACGCCCGGCCCGCCGGTGATCGTGTCGTCGCCGTCGGAGCCCTGCAGCCTGTCGCGCCCGTCGCCGCCGTCGATCGTGTCGTTCCCACCGCGCCCGATGATGCTGTCGTCGCCGGGGCCGCCGTTGATGGTGTCGTCCAGCGCGGAACCCCACATCGTGTCGTTCCCGGCGCCCAGATCGACGTTGAGCTTCGGGAAGTTCGTCTGGACCGCGTTGGGCCGGAACGTGTCGTCGCCGCCACCCAGGCTCACGTTGGCGACCAGCCCCGGGCCGGCGCTGCCGCAGTCCACGCTGTTGGAGCCGGCGTCGGTGCACCCTGCCCCGTAGGCGATCCCGGCCGGGTCGGTGTAGATGACGGAGGCGTAGTTGTCGACCTGGTCGACGTAGTTGACCTCGTCCCCGCCGGTGATCGTGATCACGTTGCCCGATCGCGAGACGGTGGTGACCGCCAGCGCCTGCGCGCTCAGCCCGAGCGTGAGCCCGAGCACGAGTGCGATACCGAGAGTCGCTCGCCGCATGGTTCCCCCACCTTCCGCTTGCTGGACCGAGGCCGCCACGCGGACCCCTCCTTGTGCGCGCGGACTGTACAGCGCCCGTCGTACCGAAAGCGGGAGCGTGGACGGTTTGGCGGCAGCGGACGGGCGCGCGTCAGCGGGCCCGCTTGCGCACGGCCTTCAGCTGCGCCTTGTGCAGCGAGGAGTCGAGGCGGAACTCGCGCCCGTGCAGATGCTCGGCCAGCCCGGCCTGCTTGAGGCGCTTCAGCACGATCGGGCAGCGCTTGCAGCGCGGGCTGCTCCTGCAGCAGCGCTTCTTGGCCTGAACGGTCTTCGCCACGCCACGGACGCTAGCGCGCCTGCGTGTAGCGTCCGGGTCCATGCACGGCGCGAGCGAGGGGCTGGTGGCGGTCACCGGGGCGACCGGGCAGGTCGGTGGGCGCGTGGCGGCGCGGCTCGCCGCGCTCGGGATCGAGCAGCGCCTGGTCGTCCGCGACGCTGCACGCGCCCCGGCGCTGGCGGGCGCGGAGGTCGCCGAGGCCCTGTCCTACGCGGCCACGAGCCAGATGCGGACGGCGCTGACCGGTGCGAGCACGCTCTTCCTCGTGTCCGGGCGCGAGTCGGCCGACCGCGTCGCCGAGCATGGCAGCGCCGTCGACGCCGCCGTTGCTGCGGGGGTCGAGCGCATCGTCTACCTCTCGATCCTCTCCGCCGGGCCACAGGCGACGTTCACGCTCGCGCGCGAGCACTGGGCGACCGAGGAGCACATCCGTGCGAGCGGGATGGCGTTCACCTTCCTGCGCCAGAGCATCTACCTGGACCTCATGCCGTTCTCCGCCCGTGACGACGGGGTGATCCGCGGGCCTGCCGGCGCCGGGCACCTGGCGCCGGTCGCACGCGACGACGTCGCCGACGTGGTCGTCGCGGTGCTCGCGGACGCCGGCCACGAGGGCCGCACCTACGAGCTCACGGGGGGCGAACGCCTGACGCTGAACCAGGTCGCCGCGGAGCTCTCGCGGGTCGTCGGGCGCACGGTCGGCTACGTCGACGAGACGCTCGAGGAGGCCTACGCCTCACGGGCGCATTTCGGCGCGCCGCCGTGGGAGGTCGACGGCTGGGTGACCTCCTACGCCGCGATCGCCTCCGGCGAGCTGGACGTCGTCAGCGACAGCGTCGACCGCCTCGCAGGTCACGCGCCGCTGACGCTCCCCGAGTACCTGGAGCGGTACCCGGAGAGCTGGGCGCACCTGCGCCCGAACGACGGCTAGCGCGCGGTGGAGCGACGCCCGCGGCCGGAGCCCGGGCGCTGGGAGTGGACGCTGCGCGGGTTGCCGCCCGCTGCGCCCGTGCCGGTGCGGCTGCTGCGCCCGCCGCCACCCTGGCGCGCGCCGGAGCGCCCGCCCTGCTTGCGCCCGCCGCCGCCCTGGCCGCCGGTGAAGGCCGGGGCGACGCGGTGGCCGGACGCCTCGAACTCGGTCTCGAGCCGCAGCTCGGCCGCGATCCTGGAGACGTCGCCGGCGTGCTCGCTGCCCACGAAGGTGATGCCGATGCCGGTGCGGCCCGCGCGGCCGGTGCGGCCGATGCGGTGCACGTAGCCCTCGCGGTCCTCCGGCGGGTCGAAGTTGATGACGTGCGAGATGCCGTCGACGTCGATGCCGCGCGCGGCGACGTCGGTGGCGACGAGCGTGTCGACTCGGCCGGCCTCGAAGCTCGCCAGCGCCTTCTCGCGCTGGCGCTGGCTCTTGTCGCCGTGCATGGCGACGGCCTCGTGGCCGTCGGCGTTCAGGCGCTTGACGAGCCGGTCGGCGCCGCGCTTGGTGCGAACGAAGACGAGCGCGAGGTCGCGGTCCTCACGCAGCTCGTCGATCAGCCGGCGGATGCGCTCGTCGCGCTCTACGGCGACGAAGCGGTGCTCGATGTCGGTCACCTGCTGGACCGGCGGGGTGTGCTCGTGGCGCACGGCGTCGCTGGTGAAGGCCTGGGCGATGCGCCCCGCCTCGCCGTCGAGCGTGGCCGAGAAGAACAGCGTCTGGCGCTGCTTCGGGCACTGCGCGACGATGCGGTCGACGGCGGGCTTGAAGCCCATGTCGAGCATGCGGTCGGCCTCGTCGAGGACGAGGATCCTGACGCCGGAGAGGGAGAAGGCGCGGCGCTGGAGGAGATCCTCCAGCCGGCCGGGCGTCGCGACGATGATGTGCGACTTGGCGGCCTCGCGGGCCTGCTTCTCGAGGCCGACGCCGCCGTAGACGGCCTTGACCTTGAGCGCGCGGGCATGCGCGATCGGGTAGGTGGCCTCGACGATCTGCGTGGCGAGCTCGCGCGTCGGGGCGAGGATCAGGGCCGACGGGCGCGGGTCGGTCGCTTCGATGCGATCGATGATCGGCACCATGAACGCAAGTGTCTTGCCCGAGCCGGTGGGGGACTTGGCCAGCACGTCGCGACCGGCGAGCACGTCGCCGATGACCTTGGTCTGGATCGCGAACGGCTCGTCGAAGCCGCGCTGGGAGAGGGCCGTGCACACGGCACGGGATACGCCGAGATCGGCGAAGGACTGCGAAGACATGGGGGAGCTCCTTGATGCGGCGGAATGCCGCTGATTCGGGAGGCACTGCTGACCCGAACCGCTCAAGGCGGGACCCAAGAAAGCTGCCTCGCGTGCGGCCGGTTGCCGCAACGCTCCTTTCAGGATAGCGGTGTGGTGCGGCTCAGCCGATCGCTGAGAGCAGGCCTGCAACGGGGCGGTCGTCGTCATCGAGTGCGCCGTCGAGTCGCTCGCCGGCCAGCGCGTGGATCTTCGCGGTGAGGTCGGCGGGGCTCATCGGGCGCTCCGGTGAGCCGGGTGACGCGACGACGAGGCCCAGGATCGCGCCGCCCGCGTCCTCGAGCCGCGCCGCGCTCTCGGCGAGCGCGCCGTCCTCGACGAGGCGCACGCGCGCGGCGGCGAACGCGCGCACCTCGGCGTCGACGTCCGCCAGCCCGGGAACATCCGGTGCGCCGCGCAGCAGCGCGAACGCCGCGAGGTAGGGGATCGAGAAGCGTGCCTGCAGCCCGTCGGCGACGTCATCGTAGGGGGCCGCCTGGCGCGCGCGCGGGTGCACGCGCATGACGACCTCGCGGGGCGCCGCGCCGGCGGCGCGCAGGCCGAGCGCGGCGTCGATCGCGGAGTGCGCCATCAGGCAGCACGGCCACGGCTTGATCCAGTTCTGCTGGGCCGCGGGCGGCTCGCCGGGGTTGGGCTGCGCCCACGTCCCGCCGGTCGTCGCGGCGAAGCCGGCCGGCCCCTCCACGGCGTCGAGCGCCATGCGCGCGCCACCCGCCGCCAGCAGGGCCGCGTGGACGCCGTCCGCGGCGGCGAGCCCGACGCCGAGCGCCTTGCCGTCCGAGCCGAACCCCGCGCGCGGACCCGCCGCGCGCAGCGCGGCGAGCGCCAGCGCGCTCGCGCGCGCCTCGCCCTCGAGGCCGAGCAGGCGCGCCGCAGCGGCCGCGGCCCCGACGGTGCCGCAGACCGCGGTCGGGTGCCAGCCGTGCTCGTAGAGACCTGGATGGCTCGCCCGCGCGAGCGCCGCGGTCTGCTCGAAGCCCGCGGCGTAGGCGTCGACGACGGCGCCGATCGTCGCCCCGCGCGCCGCGCCCAGCGCCAGCGCGGCAGGCGCCGCGGCCGCGCTCAGGTGCGCGATCCCCGGCATGTAGGTGTCGTCGAAGTCCAGGACGTGGCCGGCGGTGCCCAGCGCCGCCACGGTCTCGAGCACCCCGTCCCCCGTCGCGCGCGCGGCCCGCGTCGCGCGCGCATCCCAGCCGCCTGCCGCGCACGCGAGCCAGTCCAGGAACGCGGTGCGGTGGGCGTCGCCGGCGCCGTTCACGACGCCGGGGGCGGCCCGCGCTGTGGGCGCTTGCGCCAGGGCAGCGCCCCGTCGATCTCGACGTCGAGCGAGAAGCTCAGCAGCGTGCGGATGAGGACGAGGATGCCGAGCACCTCGACGTTGTTGAGGGTCGGGTCGACGGCGACCGTGCGGATCAGGTCGGCGGCGACGAGCACCTCGAGCCCGAGCAGCAGTCCGCGGCCGAACACGCGGCGCACCCGCTCGTAGATCTCGGCCGTCTCGCGGTGCTGGCTCACGTCGCGCGCGGCGAACGCGGCCGTCAGCAGGAACGCGCCGACGATGACGCCGACGCCGACCCACTCGAACGCGCGCGAGATGTGGTCCATGAGCTCCACCGCGTCAGAGCGTCCCATCCATTCCGGACGCCGATGCGCCGGGACCGCGCCGTGGGCCGCTGGGGCGGGGCGGCTCGTCGCCGGCGGGCAGCCGCACGACGAGCCGCTCCACGCGCGGGCCGTCGACCTCGTCGACGGTGAACTCGACGCCGGCGAGCGCCGCGAGGTCGCCGACGCGCGCCTGCCGGCCGAGCTCGCCGAAGACGAGCCCGCCCAGCGTGCGGAAGCGCTCCTGCGGGAGCTTCGTGTGGAACTGCTCGTTGAAGTCGTCGACGGTGAAGCTCCCGAACACGCGCAGGCGCCCGTCGTCGAGGTGCACGACCGACTCGTCCGGCAGGTCGAACTCGTCCTCGATCTCTCCGATGATCTCCTCGACGAGGTCCTCGAGCGTCGCGAGCCCGATCGTCGAGCCGTACTCGTTGATGACGATCGCGACGTGCTGGCCGGAACGGCGCATCTCGCCGAGCAGCGCGCCGAGATCCTTCATCTCGGGGACGAACGCCGCGGGGCGCAGCAGATCCTCGATGCGCACGGCGCCCTCGCCGCCTTCGTGCAGGGCGATGAAGAGGTCGCGCACGTGCAGCATGCCGACGATGTGGTCGATGTCGCCGCGGAAGACGGGGTAGCGCGTGTGCGGCTGGTCGACGATCCGCTCGAGCGCGGCGCTCGCGCTGAGCTCGACCGGCAGCGCGGTGACGTCCGACCAGGGGACCATCACGTCGACGACCTCCTGATCGGCGAAGTCGAAGACGCGGTAGAGCATCTCCTCCTCGGATTCCTCGATCAGCCCCGAGTCCTCGGCATCGGCGAGCATGCCGCGCAGCTCCTCGACGCTGCGCACCGACGTGCCGGCCGGCGCTGGCGGAACGCGCAGCGGGCGCAGGAGGAGGCCGGCGCCCCCCTGGAGCGTCCAGACGACCGGTTGCAGCAGCCGGTCGACCGTCGCGAGCGTCGGCGCGAGCGCGGCGGCGAGCGGCGCGGCGCGGTGCAGCGCGAGCGCCTTCGGCACGAGCTCGCCGAGCACGACCTCGACCACGACGACCACCAGCAGCGCGACGAGGAACGACAGCGCAGTCGCGAGCACCGGATCGAGCAGCTGGCGCAGCACCGGGACGCCCAGTGCGCCGAGCGCGATCGCGAGCATGCTGACGGCGACCTGGGCCGTGCCGGTCGTGCGCTCCGGAGCGTCTGCGAGGGCGATCGCGGTGCGGGCGCCGCGCCTGCCGCCCTCGGCGAGCTCCTCGAGGTCGGCGTCCTGTGCCGCGACGAGCGCGTACTCGGCGGTGACGAAGAAGCCGATCGCGAGGACGAGCAGCAGGAGCCCGACGAGCTCGAGCCCGATCACTCCGCACCACCCGGCGATCGTCGGTCTCGCACGCCGCGAATCTACCGCGCGGCGCAGCGCGGCCCGGGTGCCGCGCCGTCAGTTCCCCGGCCCGGCCGGGGTGTCCGTGACCGTGCCGACCGCCGTCACGGGGTCGTTCGACAGGCGCTGGGCGATGTACACCGGGATGATCGACAGCACGACGACGACGACGGCGACGACGTTCACGACCGGGAGCTGGTTGGGGCGCTGCAGGTTCGAGAGGATCCAGATCGGGAGCGTTTCCGTGCTGCCGGCGGTGAACGTCGTGACGATCACCTCGTCGAAGCTCAGCGCGAACGCCAGCAGCGCGCCCGCGATCAGCGCCGAGCGCATCTGCGGGAACGTGATGTCGACGAACGTGCGACGCGGGATCGCGCCGAGGTCGGCGCCGGCCTCCTCGAACGACGCGGGCGTGCGTCTGAGCCGCGCGACGACGTTGTTGAAGATCACGACGATGCAGAACGTCACGTGCGCGACCACGATCGTCCACACGGCGAGGCTGACGTGCAGGATCTGCGTGAACGTCGCGTTGAGCGCCATGCCGGTGACGATCCCGGGCAGCGCGATCGGCAGCACGATGAGGAACGAGACCGACTCCTTGCCGAAGAAGTCGTAGCGCGCCAGCGCGTAGGCGGCGAGCGTCCCGAGGATCAGCGCCAGGGCGGTCGCGGCGAGGCCGACGCGCACGCTCGTCCACAGCGCGTCGCGCACGCCGGTGTTCTGGAACGCGTCGCTGAACCAGCGCGTCGAGAGGCCGGCGGGCGGCCAGGTCTGCACGCGCGTCGTGTTGAAGGCGTAGATGCCGATCACGACGAGCGGGAAGTACAGGAAGGCCAGCGTGATCGCCGAGCCGATCCGCAGGAACCACTTCGTGCCACCCGAGACGGGCATTAGTGGCCCTCCTCGCAATGCCCGATGAGAACCACTACAGCGCCTCGAAGGCGCCCAGGCGCCGGACGATGCCCAGGTAGATGAGCATGATCAGGATCGGCACGGTGGCCAGCGCGGCCGCGAGCGGCAGGTTGTTCGCGACGCCGACGTTGGCGTAGACGACGTTGCCGATGAACTGCGTGTTGCTGACGAGCTGCGGCGTGATGTAGTCGCCGAGCGTCAGCGAGAAGGTGAAGATCGAGCCGGCCGCGATCGCGGGCAGCGCGAGCGGCATCACGACCTGGCGGAAGGTGCGCCAGGGGCGCGCGCCGAGGTCGCCGGAGGCGTCGAGCAGCGAGTTGGGGATGCGCTCGAGCCCGGCGTACAGCGGCAGGATCATGTACGGCAGCCACAGGTAGGCCATCACGATCCACACGCGGATGTATCCCGAGGTCGGGACATGCAGCCCGAACGGGTCCAGCAGCCAGTTGATGACGCCGTCCGTGGAGAGCATCGTGCGCCACGAGTACACCTTCACGAGGTAGCTCGCCCACAGCGGCATCAGGACGCCGACGACGAGCAGCCCCTTCGTCCGCGCGCGGGCCACGCGCGCCATGTAGAAGGCGATCGGGAACGCCAGCACGATGTCCGTGATCGTCACGAGCGCCGCCAGCGAGACGGTGCGCAGCACGATCCGCCGGTAGACCGGCTCGGTGATGATCGTCTTGTAGTTGTCGAGGCTGAAGCCCTTGACGATCAGCCCGCTGAACTCGTCCAGCGTCCAGAACGAGGCGATCAGCAGGACGACGAGCGACCCGAGGTAGACGACCCCGAGCCACCCCAGCGGGGCGGCCAGCAGCGACCCGACGCGCAGGCCGCGGATGCGCCAGAAGAGCCCCGCGAGCGGATGCCCGCGCGCGGAACTCTTCTCAGGCGCTGTCGCCGGTCCGACGGACGACACCTAGCGGATCACTAGCCCTTGATGTCGGTCCAGGCCTGGACCCACTTGGAGTAGTCCACGCAGATGTTGCCGCGTCCGTCGCGGCAGTTCTTCGTCGGCGTCGCCCAGAACTTCACTTTGTCGAAGTACGCCTTGTCACCGGAGTGGTAGGTCTTGCAGAACGTCTTGTCCTGCGTGTACTGGCAGGCCTTGACGTTGGCGGGCGCCTCGCCGAACCACTCGGCGACCTGCGCCTGCACCTTCGGCGTCTCGATGTAGTTCATCCACTTGAGCATGCAGTTGGGGTGGGCGGCCTTCGTGGAGAGCATCCAGGTGTCCGACCAGCCGGTCGCGCCCTCTGTCGGGAGCGTCGTGGCGATCGGCTGCTTGTCGGCGGTCAGCAGGTTGGCCGTGTACTGCCAGATCGACCCGACGTTCAGGTCGCCCTGCGCGAAGCCCTGCTGCTGCTTGGTGACGTCGCCCCAGAACTGGCCGATCAGCGGACGCTGCTTCTTCAGCAGCGCGACCGACGCGTCGAACTGCTTCTGGTCGAGCTCGTAGGGGTTCTTGATCCCCAGGCTCGGCTGCGTGGCGGCGAGGTAGACGGCCGCGTCCGCGATCGTGATCGGGTCGTCGTAGATCGTGACCTTGCCCTTGTTCGCCGGGTTGTAGATGACGCTCCAGCTCGTCGGGGCGGGCGTGATCGCCTTCGTGTTGTAGGCGAGCTCGTTGGCGCCGTAGCCGTGCGGCGCGCCGTACATCTGGCCGTTGACCGAGTTGTAGGGCTGGTACTTGACCAGCGGGTCGATCTGCGGCCAGTTCGTGAGGATCTTCGTGTCGATCGGCCGGACGTCACCGCCGGCGATCAGGCGCACCGAGGCGTTGCCGGAGGCCGACACGCCGTCGTAGTTGCCGGTGCGCATCAGGGTGACCATCTCGTCGGAGGTGGCCGCGACCTTGGAGTTGACCTTGCAGCCGGTCTGCTGTTCGAACGGGCCCACCCAGTTGACGCTCTTGTCGGTCGACCCGTCCTCGGCGTAGCCGACCCAGTTGACGATGTTCAGCTGGCCCTCGCCCTGGCCGATCGTGTTCGCGATCGGCACGTTCGGGACCTTGAACTCCGCGTTGCCGGAGGTGCTGCTGCTGCTGCTCGAACCGCAGGCTGCGATGCCGAGCGACACGATCACCGCGATGACCGCGTAGACGCTGATGCGCTTCATGCTCCCTCCTCAGGGTGCTTGTCTGCTCTGTCGATGGTGTAGGCCTGGCTCTGGCGCCACCCCACGCGGACCCGCCGCCCGCTCATCATGCGGGCCTCCTCGTGCGAGGTCTCGAAGTTCTGGCGCGTGACGACGATCTCGCCGCCCTGCCCGAGCGCGATCCCGTAGCGCGTGGCCTGCCCGACGTAGCTCGCGTCGACGACGGTGCCGTCCTCGACGTGCAGGCCGTCGGTGGCCTCGCCGTCCTCGAGGATCCGGACCTTCTCGGGGCGGATCGTGAACCGCCGGCCCTCGCGCTCGATGACGTTGGAGACGCCGACGAACCCGGCGACGAACTCGTTTGCGGGGTGCTCGTAGACCTCGGCCGGCGTGCCGACCTGCTCGATGCGCCCGTTGTTGAACACGGCCAGGCGGTCGCTCATCGAGAGCGCCTCGTCCTGGTCGTGCGTCACGTAGACGAACGTGATGCCGACGTCCTGCTGGATGCGCTTGAGCTCCACCTGCATGTTCTCGCGCAGCTTGAGGTCCAGCGCGCCGAGCGGCTCGTCGAGCAGCAGGACCCGCGGGCGGTTGACGATCGCGCGGGCGAGCGCGACGCGCTGGCGCTGGCCGCCGGAGAGCTGGGAGGGCTTGCGGCCGCCGACGTCGGGCAGGCGCACCATCTCGAGCGCCTCCTGCGCGCTCGCGCGGCGCTCGCGGCGGCCGACCTTGCGGATCTTCAGGCCGTAGGCGACGTTGTCCAGGACGGTCATGTGCGGGAACAGCGCGTAGTCCTGGAAGACGGTGTTCACGTCGCGCTCGAACGGCGGGCGCCGCGCGACGTCCTCGCCGGCCAGCTCGACGCGGCCGGAATCCGGCAGCTCGAAGCCGGCGATCAGGCGCAGCGTCGTCGTCTTGCCGGAGCCCGACGGGCCGAGCATCGTGAAGAACTCGCCGGGGGCGACATCGAGCTCGATGTGGTCGACCGCCGCGAAGTCGCCGAAGCGCTTCTCGAGGTCCACCAGCCGGATGTCCGGGATGGCGGATGATGCCGCGGTTGCGGCGCCTGGCTGCACGCGCTCTTCCTCCCCGGAGTTCGCCATCTCGTACCGCTCCGCGGACGTGATGTCCAACGGTTGCCGCAGCGTAGTGCAGAGCGGAAGAGGTCCGTCGCTCCGTCGCGGAACACGTTGCCCCGTCGGCTTGTCCAGAGTGGCCTTCAGGCGACGCCGACGAGGCGCCACGGCGTCTCGTCACTGCCGTCGAGCGCCATCGTCCAGTGCTCGGTGAACGTCGTCTCGCGGTCCTTGGAGCCGGACGTGACCGCGGCGGTGTCGCGGTCCTCGACGTAGCGCCGGCCGCGCACGCGGACCGCCAGCGTCATCCGCGCGGGCTCGGGCGTCGGCGTCAGCTCGGCGATCTGGACCTGCTCGACGCGCGGGCCGCGGACGACGAGCCGCGTCGCGCGGCTCGCGTCGCCGGCGTAGAGCAGCGCGTCCACGGCCTCGCGCGTGGCGACCGCCTCGAGCGGGGCGTCGGCGCCGTCGACGGCCTCGGCCCAGCCGTCGGCCGCACGCCGTGCGGCGGCGGCCAGGACGTCCGGCGCGAAGCGCCCGTCGACCAGTGAGAGGTCGAGCGCCTGCGCGCGGGCGTCGGCCGCGAGGTCGACGTCGACGAGCTCGGCGGTCGCGAACGTGACGCCTGTCGCTCCCGCCCCGGCGTCGGCGACGGCGCCCTCGACCAGCGCGGCGTCGTGCAGGCGCTCCTCGTCGCTCCATGGGGCGGCGACGATCGGCGCATCGAGGTTGTGGCGGCCCTCGGCGTCCTGCTCGATCGAGACGAGGATCCAGCGCCCGTCGCGCTTGCCGAGCGTCCAGTACTCGCTGCACGCAGTGATCGACGAGCTCTGCCCGGTGTGCTGCATGCGCATGCCGTTCGGGAGCTCCACGTAGTCCTCGAGCTGCGCGGCGATGTGCAGGACGATGCGGTCGTCGGTATCGGCCTCGCGGTTGACGAGCCCGACGTACTTGACGTCCGGCCCGCTGGTCACGCGAACGCGGTTGTGCCAGCCCTTGCGCTCGAAGTCGGCCAGGCGCCGGTGCCACTCGGCGAGCAGGTCGTCGCCGACCATCGTCGCCAGGGTGCGCTCGTCGCGCGCGTCCCAGGCGCCCTGGATCGCATGGAACATGACGGCGGCGTCCTGGGTCACGCGGTCGGCGGCGAACGCCGCGTCGTCCTCGGCGGCCTCCGCAGAGGCCGTCCGCACGCGGCGGTCGCGCTCGTCGAGCCGCGCGCGCATCTTGCGCACCATCAGCCAGGTGGCGATCGTCGTGAACAGGAAGAAGCCGATGACGGCGATCACGAGGATCAGCAGCAGGATGCCGCTGCCCGAGCCGCCGCCGATGTAGACGCCGCCGCCACCACCGCCGCCGCCGCCGGAGAAGCCACCGCCACCGCCACCGCCCCCGCCGCCGAAGCCGGAGGAGCCGCCGCCGGCGGCCGCGAGCTGGAACAGAGCGGGCATCACCGTCCATGGTCGCAGCACGCCCGCCCGGATGACGTGCGTCGAGCGCTTTGACGATGCCGTGCGCCGGTGCGTAGAGTCGGCCACCGGGCGAGGCGGACGCCGCGCCCGGACCTCGAGGGGAGCCGGGATGCTCGGTCGACTCACGTGCGGGATCTGCCTCAGCTGCCTCTTCGGCTGCGCATCGGTCGCGCAGGCGGCGACCTACGCCGTCGACCGCACCGACGATCCGGCAGGCCCGGGCGCCAACGCTGATGCCGGGCAGGACACGATCACGCTCCCGGCGGGGACGTTCCCGCAGATGAAGGTCGTGCGCCGGCACTGATGCCCGCAGCCGAGCCGCTCCCGGACTGGCCGCCCGGCACCGTCACGATCCTCGCGACGGCCGGGCCCGAGCCGCACGCCATCCCCGTCTCGACCGCCCTGCGCGCGGGCGACGCGCTGATCCTGCTCGCGCTCGGCGGGCGGCGCGGGTCGCTCGAGCGTCTGCGGGCGAGACCGCGCGTGGCGCTGGCGATCCTCGCCGCGGGCGACGTCGCGTGCACCGCCCACGGGTTCGCGCGCGTCGTCGCCGATCCGCTCGGGGGCCTCGACGGCGTGGTGGGCGTCGCGATCGACGTGGATCGCGTCCAGAGCCACCGCCGGCCGACGTTCGCGATCGACGCGGCGATCGGCTGGCGCTGGACGCAGGACGATGCCCGCGAGCGCGACGTCGCCGTCCGGGCGGCGCTCGGCGCCCTGGCCCGACATCCCGAGGAGACCCATTAGGCTGGGCGGCCGTGAAGCTCGCGACGTTCCTCCCGCCCGGCGGCGGCTCCGCCCACGCCGGTCAGGTCGATGGCGAGCGCGTCGTCGCCTTCACCGACGGCACCACGGTCCTCGAGCGCCTGGCCTCCGGTGATCGGACGCCGGCCACGGGGGAGGCGTTCGCACTCGGGGAGGTGACGCTGCTCGCGCCCCACACCCCGCGCGCGATCTTCGGCATCGGCCTGAACTACCGCGCGCACGCCGCCGAGCAGGGCCGCGAGCTGCCGGAGGTGCCGATCGTCTTCATGAAGCTGCCGACGTCGGTCGCGCCGCCCGGCGGCCCGGTCGTCACCCCGCCGGTCGTGCGACGCCTGGACTACGAGGGCGAGCTCGCCGTCGTGCTCGGCCCGGGCAACAGCGTCGCGGGGTACGCCGTCGCCGACGACGTGAGCGCGCGCGATCTGCAGCGCCGCGAGTCGCAGTGGACGCGGGCCAAGGGCGCCGACACCTTCTGCCCGTTCGGGCCCTGGGTGACGACGGCCGACGAGGTCGAGGACCCCGAGGACCTGACGCTGCGCACGTGGGTCAACGGCGAGCTGCGCCAGGACGCCTCGACGTCGGACCTCGTCTTCTCGATCCCCGAGCTGATCGAGTTCATCGCCGAGACCATCACGTTCGAGCCCGGTGACCTGATCCTCACCGGGACGCCCAGCGGGGTCGGGATGGCCCTCGATCCGCCGCGGTTCCTGGCAGCCGGCGATACGGTGCGTATCGCGATCCAGTCGCTGGGGGAGATCGAGCATGTCATCACCTGAGTCCGCGAACGGCCGCGTGGCCGCGAGGGCGCTGCGCGAGCGCCTCGCCGAGCTGGCCGACCTGGGCACGACGATCGCGCTCCTGGGCTGGGACCGCGAGACGGTCATGCCCGAGCGCGGCGCGGAGTCGCGAGGCGAGCTGACCGCGACGCTCGAGCGCCTGGCGCACGAGCGCGCCGCCGACCCGACGCTCGGCGACCTGATCGACGCCGCCGCGCTGGAGGCCGGCGCGCCCGACGCGCCGCCCGACGACGGCGTGATCGCGCGGATCGCCCGCCGCGACCGCGACCGTGCGACGCGGATCCCGGGCGAGCTCGTCGTCGCGATCGCGCGTGCCACCGCCGACGCCATCCCGGCGTGGATGCAGGCTCGCGAGGAGTCCGACTTCGCGCGCTTCCGCCCGCACCTGGAGCGCCAGGTCGAGCTGCGGCGCGAGGTCGCCGGCTGCTTCCCGGACTTCGCGCATCCCTACGACGCGCTGCTCGACAGCTTCGAGCCGGGCGCCACCACCGCGAGCGTGCGCGACGTGTTCGCGCGGCTGCGCGAGGGCCTCGTGCCGCTCGTCGAGGCGATCGCCGAGCGCCCCCCGCCGTCGCCGCTGCACGGCCCGTTCCCGGTCGCCGAGCAGCGCACGCTGGGACTCGAGATCGCCCGCAGCTTCGGCTTCGAGGACGACGCCTGGCGGATCGACGACGCGGTGCACCCGTTCGCGCAGTCGATCGCGAGGACGGACGTGCGCGTGACCGCGCGCTGGAACGAGGCCGACCTCAGCGGCATCTTCGCCGTGATGCACGAGGTCGGCCACGGGCTCTACGAGGCAGGCATCGACCCGGCGCTCGACCGCACGACCCTCGGGACCGGCGTCTCGCTCGGCATCCACGAGTCGCAGAGCCGCACCTGGGAGAACCAGGTCGGGCGCTCACGCCCGTTCTGGGAGCACTGGTACCCGCGGGCGCAGGCGGTCTTCCCGGAGGCGCTCGGCGACGTCCCGCTGGAGGACTTCCACCGCTCGATCAACGTCGTGCGCCCGACGCTGATCCGCGTCGACGCCGACGAGGCGACCTACGCGCTCCACGTCATCCTGCGCTTCGAGCTCGAGGTCGCGCTGATCGAGGGGACGCTCGCCGTCGCCGACGTGCCCGCGGCCTGGAACGAGCGGATGCGCGACATGCTGGGCGTCGAGGTCCCCGACGATCGCCACGGCTGCCTGCAGGACATCCACTGGAGCTACGGCGAGCTCGGCTACTTCCCGACCTACGCGCTGGGCAACGTCGTCTCCGGCCAGCTCTGGGCGGCCGCGCAGCGCGAGCTGCCCGGCCTCGACGCGGCGCTGCAGGCAGGCGACTGCTCGCAGCTGCGCGAGTGGCTGCGGCGCACCATCCACCATCACGGGCGCCGCCTCGATCCGCCGGAGTTGCTGCGCGAGGCGACCGGGAGCGACCTGGACCCCGAGCCGCTGCTCGACTACCTGCGCGAGAAGTACACCGCGCTCTACGACCTGTAGGGCGGGGCGCCGAGCGGCGCCGCTAGTGCGGCTCGAGCACGCGGTCGATCAGGCCGTACTCGACGGCCTGCTCGGCGGTGAAGAAGCGGTCGCGCAGCATGTCGTCGTGGGCCTGCTCGATCGACCTGCCGGTGTGGTGGGCGTAGAGGCCATCGATCGTGTCGCGCATCTTGAGGATCTCGCGTGCGTGGATCTCGATGTCCGTCGACTGGCCCTCGAAGCCCGCCGAGGGCTGGTGGATGAGGATCCGGCTGTTCGGCAGCGCCATGCGCTTGCCCGGCGCGCCCGCCGTCAGCAGCAGCGAGCCCATCGACATCGCGATCCCGCAGCAGATCGTCGACACGTCCGGCTTGATGAACTGCATCGTGTCGTAGATCGCCATGCCGGCGTAGATCGAGCCGCCGGGCGAGTTGATGTAGATCGAGATGTCCTTGTCGGCGTCCTGGGACTCCAGATGCAGGAGCTGGGCGACGACGAGGTTGGCGATCTGGTCGTCCACCTGCTGGCCCAGGAAGATGATCCGCTCGTTGAGCAGCCGCGAGAAGATGTCGTACTCGCGCTCACCGCGCGCAGTCTGCTCGATGACCGTGGGGATCAGGGGCACGGGATGACCCTAGCGCGACGTCGCGCGGCGCTCAGTGGTTCAGCGTCGTCATCCCGGAGCGGTCATAGCGCTCGCCGGCCGGCGCCGGGACCTCGGCTTCGATGCGTGCCAGGTCCTCGGCGGTCAGCCGGACGTCGGCCGCGGCGAGGTTCTCCTCGAGGTACGCGCGCCGCTTCGTGCCGGGGATCGGGACGATGTCCTCGCCCTGCGCCAGCACCCAGGCGAGCGCGAGCTGGCCGCTCGTGCAGTCCTTCTCGGCGGCGATCTCCGCGACCTTCGCGAGGAGCCGGCGGTTGGCCTCGATGTTCTCGTCGGAGAAGCGCGGCTGGTGGCGGCGGAAGTCGTTCTCGTCGAGCTCGTCGGTCGAGCTGAAGCGCCCGCTGAGGAAGCCGCGGCCGAGCGGGGAGTAGGCGACGAGGCCGATGCCGAGTTCGCGCAGGGTGGGGAGCACCTCGGCCTCGACGTCGCGCGACCACAGCGAGTACTCGGTCTGCACAGCGGCGATCGGGTGCACGGCGTGCGCGCGGCGGATCGTCTCCGCGGATGCCTCGCTGAGGCCGAGGTGGCGGACCTTCCCCGCGGCGACGAGCTCGGCGAGCGCGCCGACGGTCTCCTCGATCGGGACGTTCGGATCGATGCGGTGCTGGTAGTAGAGGTCGACGTGGTCGGTGCCCAGGCGCTGCAGCGACCCCTCGATCGAGCGCCGCACGTTCTCCGGCGTCCCGTCGATCAGGCGCCGCGTCGGGTCCTCGTCGGTGGGCGCCCAGCGGATGCCGAACTTCGTCGCGAGGACGGCCTCGTCGCGCCGGCCCGCGAGCGCGCGGCCGACGAGCTGCTCGTTCGTGTGCGGCCCGTACATCTCCGCGGTGTCGAGCAGCGTGCAGCCGAGCTCGAGTGCGCGGTGGATCGTCGCGATCGCCTCGCCCTCGTCGGTCGTGCCGTAGAAGGCGCTCATGCCCATGCACCCGAGACCGAGTGCGGAGACCGTGGGACCGTTCGTGCCGAGTGTGCGCTGGTGCATGACCCCACCGTACAAAGCTCGGGCCGCCGCGCCCCGAGGCTGCGATCGTGGTGGGATGGGTCGCGTGGCACCCGCCGATCCTCATGCGCAGCAGACGCCGGCGGGCCGGGGCATCCCCGCGCTCGATCCCGTGCCGCCGGTCGCGCTCGTCCTGCTCGGCGTGACGTCGATCCAGTTCGGCGCCGCGCTGGCGGCGACGCTGTTCGACCGGCTCGGCCCCTCGGGGACGTCGGCGCTGCGCCTGGGCTTCGCCGCGCTCGTCCTCGTCGTCGCGTGGCGGCCGGACCCGCGCGCCCACCCGTGGCGCCACCTGCGCCTGGCGGGCGCCTTCGGCCTCACGCTCGGCGCGATGAACCTCCTCTTCTACGAGGCGCTCGATCGCGTGCCGCTGGGCGTCGCGGTGACGGTCGAGTTCCTCGGGCCGATCGGCGTGGCGACCGCGCTCTCGCGGCGCCGCCTGGATTACGTCTGGGTCGTCCTGGCGGTCTGCGGTGTGGTGCTGCTGGCCGCCCCGGGCTCCGGCGGCGGGATCGACGCGCTGGGCCTGGTGTTCGCGCTCTCGGCCGCGGCGTGCTGGGCCGGGTACATCCTGCTGGCCGAGCGCGCCGGGCGGGTCTTCGACGCGGGCGAGGGCCTGGCGATGGCGATGGTCGTCGCGGCGCTGATCCCGGTGATCCCCGGAATCGCCGAGGCGGGCGGCGCCCTGCTGAAGCCCTCGCTGCTGTTGTCGGGGTTCGCCGTGGCGCTGCTCAGCTCGGTGATCCCGTACTCGCTGGAGACCGAGGCGCTGCGCCGCATTCCCGCGCGCGTGTTCGGGGTGCTGATGTCGCTCGAGCCGGCCGTCGCGGCGCTGGCGGGCTTCCTCGTGCTCGGCCAGGGCCTCGGCGCCCGCGAGCTCGTCGCGATCGCCCTGGTGGTCGCCGCGAGCGTCGGCGTCACGCGCGGGGCGGCGACGCAGCGCGTGGAGGCGACGCTGGACGCGTGAGCACGCCGCCCGGAGCGTGCCGGGGGTCGCGACCGCGATACTTGCGGGCGCGTGTTCACGCTGAACCTCCCCAACGCCCTGACGCTCCTGCGCATCCTGCTGGTGCCGGTGCTCGTCGTCGCGCTGCTCGGCACGGGCGGTGAGGCGAGCGACGTGATCGCCGCCGTCGTCTTCGCGGTCGCGTCGTTCACCGACGCGATCGACGGCTACCTCGCGCGCTCGCGCGGCTCGATCACGACGTTCGGCAAGCTCATGGACCCGGTCGCGGACAAGCTGCTGATCATCGCGGCGCTGCTCTCGCTCGTCTCGCTCGGCCGCCTCGACGCGTGGGTCGCGATGGTGATCATCGCGCGCGAGTTCGCCGTGACGGTGGCGCGCATCGCGGCGCGCGGCGAAGGCGTCGTGATCGCCGCGAACTGGTGGGGCAAGGTCAAGACGGCCGTGCAGGTGCTGACGATCTTCCTGCTGATCCTCATCGACCCCTCGCCGGTGTGGGTCGACGCGCTCGTCTACCTGATGGTCGCGATCACCCTCGTGAGCGGCATCGACTACTTCTTCGGCATGCGCCGGCTGCTGCGCGAGGCGGACGCGCGCCGCGCGCAGGCACGCGGGAGCCGCGCCCAGTGAGGTGGGCGCTCGCGCTGGTGGTCGTCGTCGCGGCGGCGACGATCGGGACCGCCGTGTACGTGGTGCTGCACAACCGCGACCCGGTGCCGAACGACATCACCGCCTGCGTCAACAAGGCCGGGCTGGTGCTCGCGCACAACAGCGCTGCGCTGAACGTCGCGCGCGCCGACGTCCAGGCCGGCGCGCTGCGTCCGGTGCGCCGCTGGGACTACGGGCGCACGGACGGCGTGCTGCTCCAGCCGCCCGATCGCTCCTACGCGATCCTGGTGCTGTCGAATCCCGACGCCCCGTCGCTGGGCGGGGACGTGGGGCGGCGCGTGTACGACCAGCCGAACGCGTTCCCGCTGGTGTCGGTGGAGACGCCGGTGCTCGGCGCGCTCGTGGGGTGTGCGAAGCGGTAGGTCGTTCGTTCGTCGGCGCTCGCGGGGTCGCGGGCGCGGGCGGTTCGTGCGGCGATCCGTTGCAACGGCATCGGCCGCGCCGATGTGATCGCAACCGATTGCGGCGGCCTCGTCGCGGCGGTCGGGTTCGCGCGAGTCGTCGCTGATGCGCTTTGTGTCCGACCCCGGGGCTAGGCGCCCGCGGCGTCGAGCCACTCGCGGACCGAGGTGTGGTGGCGCAGGTGCTCGTTCGTGGTGAGCTCGTCGCGGAGCTCCCCGAGGAGGCCGAAGCGCTCGGCGACGACGTTGTGCTGGTGGATCGTCTCGAGGTTCTCCTGGCGGGCGGAGACGAACGTGCGGTCGCCGAGGTCGCCGTAGCGCTCGACGACGCCCTTGATCATCTCGCGCACGCAGTCCTCGACGAAGCGCGGGCGCCGGTGGGCCTTCTCGACGACCGCGCCCTCGTCCGAGCGCTTCATGAGCTCGTAGATCTCGCTCGACATCGAGCCCTCGACGATCTCCAGGAGGTCCTGCGCGAGCACGTCGACCGGCGCGTCCTCGACGCAGCCGATGTGCAGCGTGCCGAGGCCGCGCTGGTTGTGCGTGGCGACCGGGACGGCTTCGAGGATCCGCTCGATGTCCCCGCCGCTGAAGCCGTCCTCGGAGAGGCGCTCGCGCGCGGACGCGGCGACCAGCTCCTGCGCGCACGGGCAGGCGGTCAGGCCCTGCGCCGCGACCCCGACCATGCGCCTTGTGCCGTGCTCGGAGGCGACCGCGCAGCCGAACAGCGTGTAGATCTCCTGGGTGGGGATCCCGGACACGGGCGCGGGCTTGTACTCCGGGTAGCGCGCCTCGATCGTCACCTCTGCGCGCAGCGCGTCCTGGCGCTCGCGCACGTTCTCGGCGATCTGCTGGGCGAGCAGCTCGGCGCGCAGCCGCGTGCGGCCGAAGATGGCCTCGCCGATCGCCTCGTTGACGACCTCCTCGAAGCGCGACATGTGCGCGCCCTTCTGGCGCGGGCCGAGGTCGACGAAGCACTCGAGCTTCGCGTGGTAGGCCTGCTCCTCGCCCGGCTCACCGATGCGGATCACCTTCTCGACGCCGGTCACCCCGACGCGCGAGAGCGAGACGTGGATCGCCGGCGCGCGGTTCTGAACGTCGGGGGAGTGAGTGAGGGCGGAGAGCTCCATGGTGCACCTGGCTTCGAGGAGAAGGGTTGAGGGTATCTGGGCACGTCGCGGAGCTTGTGCTATCAATCACGCACTCTGCGGTTGGGTCCCTCCGTCTACGTGCGTGAGGACACCATGGTTCAGCCGTCGAGCTGCGGGGAGGGATGTGAGGGGAAGGTCGGATACGAGGGCATCACGGGAGGGGGCGGGTCAAGATGGTCCGTCCTGAGAGTCGTCGCGAAGGACCAGGGGATTGACCACCACCAAGAGCGAGGGCCTGCTCGCCGACGAAGCGCCGATCTGGGAGCTCGATGAGCTCCGCCAGCTCGTCGCCGACGGCCAGGAGCGCGGCTACCTGACGATCGAGCAGGTCACGGCCTGTCTCGAAGAGGTCGATGTCACGAAGGAGCAGGTGCGCGAGCTGCACGCGCACTTCGAGGAGCTCGGCATCGATCTCATGCAGAACGACGGCACAGGGCTCGCCGCCCCGGCGCCGCCGACCACCGAGGGTCCGCCGGAGCGCGGCGGCAAATCCGCCGACCAGCGCAAGAAGCCGGAGATCGACCTCACGGTCGAGCCGAGCCTCGACTCGCTGCGGCTCTACCTGCGCTCGATCGGCCGCGTCTCGCTGCTGACCGCCGCGCAGGAGGTCGAGCTCGCCAAGCTCATCGAGCGCGGCGACATGCAGGCCAAGCAGCAGATGGTGGAGGCGAACCTGCGGCTCGTCGTCTCGATCGCGAAGGGCTACCTCGGGCGCGGTCTGACGTTCCTGGACCTGATCCAGGAGGGCTCGCTCGGGCTGATCCGCGCGGTCGAGAAGTTCGACTACCGCCGCGGCTACAAGTTCTCGACCTACGCGACCTGGTGGATCCGCCAGGCCGTCACCCGCGCGATCGCGGACAAGGGGCGCACGATCCGCATTCCCGTCCACATGGTCGAGAAGCTCAACAAGGTCGTCCACGTCGAGCGCCAGCTCGTGCAGACGCTCGGCCGCGAGCCCTCGCCCGAGGAGATCGCCAAGGAGCTCGACTGTACGCCGCGCGAGGTGCGCGACATCCTGCGCATGAGCCAGCAGCCGATCTCACTGGAGAAGCCGATCGGCGAGGAGGAGGAGTCCGAGCTGGGCGACTTCGTCGAGGACCAGACGGCCGTGTCGCCGTTCGAGCTCGCCTCGGAGAACCTGCGCAAGGAGAACGTGCACCGGGCGCTGCAGGCGCTCCCGCCGCGCGAGCGCGAGGTCATCGAGATGCGCTTCGGGCTGACGGGCGGGCGCCCGCGCACGCTCGAGGAGGTCGGCCGCGCGTTCAACGTCACGCGCGAGCGCATCAGGCAGATCGAGAACCACACGCTGAAGAAGCTGGAGTCGCTGCCCGAGGCGCAGCGGCTGCGCGACGCCTGCTGAACCGGTCGTCACAGGGGAGTGAGGGATAGGGCGAAGGCCGGTCATCGCGACCGGCCTTCGCGCCGCCGGCGCCCGCCGCGGGGCGCCATCGCGCCGGCGACGACGCCGACGAGCACCGCGACGAAGCGCGAGCAGGGAGGCGTCGTGAGCCGACCGTACTCGCAGCCATGCCCCGCGCTACCATCTGCCCGCTCAGACGCTCGTTCTGTGTCCCGGAGGGATGTCCGAGTGGTTAAAGGAGACGGGCTGTAAACCCGTTGGCTCTGCCTACGCAGGTTCGAATCCTGCTCCCTCCATGAGGTGAGGTACGGAAGCCCCGCTCCGGCGGGGCTTCCGTCGTCCTGGGTTGGCTGACCTGGTTCGAGGCAGTAGTTCCTCCCGCGGGGCGGCGTGCTTCTGCGGATGCCACGAGCGCCGCGACTCGGGACGCTGCGGTCATGGCTGCGTGGGATGTCTCCTTCCGCCGTCCGATCCCCGAGGAGGAGATCCGTCGGGAGATGGATCGCCTCAAGCGCCCGAGCTGAAGCCATGCGCGTCCTGACCGTCTATGCGAATCCCAACCCGAACTCGTTCTGCCACGGCGTGCTGGACGAGTTCACCAGGGGCTTGCGGGACGGGGGGCATGTCCCGGACGTGCTCGATCTGTACGCGATGAAGTTCGACCCGGTGTTCACGATGGCTGACATGGCGACGTGGCTTGACCCGGACATGCCCGCCGATGTCCTGGAGCGGTGGAACCCCCGCCAGGCGGTGCTTGACAGCATCGAGAATCCGGTCAAGCGGTTCCTCGCGCGCCGCGCGATGAGCGGCAAGGACG
>JADGPM010000054.1 GCA_017882425.1 Solirubrobacteraceae bacterium | reverse complement strand
GGCGGCCAGGGCGCGCCCGCCACGGCGCACCGGCGCGTTCGCCGCCGTCGCGATCTTCGCCGCGCTCGTGGGCGGCGCCGTGGCGATCGGCGTCAACCAGGTCGTCAACCCGCAGACGCCCAGGCGCCCGCGCCGTGCGCTGCCCAAGACGCCCGTCCGCCCGGCGCTCGCGAGCTACCAGACGCCCGCCTACCGCGCCCAGGTCCCGCGCAGCTGGAAGACGGTCGCCGACGACGTCGACCGCGGCGACTACACCGAGAGCCGCTGGCGGGCACCCTACCCCGGGCACGCCGAGCTCGCGATCGTCTACCGCACCGGCTCCGGGGCGCGCCCCGACCGCATCGCCGCCGCCGCGCGCGGGCGCATGGCCGTCGACCCGACCTACAGCGAGGTCGCCTTCGGTCCGATCAGCCTCAACGGCGACACCGCCCAGCGATGGGTCTACGGCGTCGACGGGCAGGCGCGCGCGAACTGGTACCTGAACCCCTGCGGCACGAGCATCGCCGTGTACGCCGGCTCGCGCCCGAGCGAGTTCCTGCGCTGGGCGCCGACCTTCCGCGCCGTGACCGCCTCGGTCCAGCCGACCTGCTCCTGAGAGAGCCGGCTTCGCAACGCCCCGCGCGATACGGTCGCGCGATGCGCCTGTATCCGCTGCTGTCGGGAGAGATCCGCCTGGCGAACGCCTTCTTCGTTCCGCCCGACGGCGCGCTCGGGCCCTACCGCGCGATGCTCGCGCAGATCCTGCGGCGCGACACCGCCTGGGCACCTGTCCCCGTGTTCCTGATCGAGCACCCGACACAGGGGCCGGTGCTCGTCGACACGGGCTATGCGCGTGACGCCGCCGGCGGCGTGACGCGCACGATGGGCCGCAGCAGCGCCATCCTCTTCGACCACCGCCCGTACGACCTCGACGCGCTGCTGGCGCGGGTCGGCGTGCAGGCCGCCGACGTCCGCACCGTCGTGATGACGCACCTGCACAACGACCACATCGCCGGGCGCGAGCGCTTCCCCGACGCGACGTTCGTCGCCGACCGGCGCGAGTGGCTGGCGGGCGACAAGGGCGGCAACACGCTGGCGACCGGCGGGTACGTGCCCTCGATGGTCCGCCCCATCACGCGCCGCGAGGTCATCGACTACGACGGCCCGCGCGCGCAGCCGCTCGGCCCCTTCCAGCACACCGTCGACCTGTTCGGCGACGGGACGGTCACCCTGATCTCCACTCCCGGTCACGCCCCGGGCCACCAGTCGATCCTCGTGCGGCTGGGCGGGGGGCCCGAGGTGCTGCTCACCGGCGACGCGGCCGACCTGCGCAGCGTCGTGGACAAGCCGGCGCGCACGACGATCATGTCGAGCGAGGAGCAGTTCATGGACTCGCTGCGCCGGCTCCACGACTACGTCGCCGAGCACCCGCAGACCGTAGTCATCCCGGGGCACGATCCGGGGTATTGGCCCTCGTTGGCACCCGTCTACGGCGAGTAGCCTCAGCGACATGGACGGGCTGCGCGACTTCGCGCACCGACAGGGTGCGCGCGTGCTCGCGGTCGTGAGCCTCGCGGGCATCGTCACCGGCGGGATTCTCGCGCTGAGCGGCAACGCCTCCGCCGGGGACACCGTCTGGGGCGCGACGATCGCGGTGATGCTCGTGCCGCTGACCTGGTCGGTGGCACGCGCCCTCCTGCGCGGCGACGTCGGAGTCGACGTGATCGCGCTGATGGCGATGGTCGCTGCGCTGGTCACAGGCGAAGAGCTGGCAGGCGCGATCGTCGCGCTGATGCTCTCCGGCGGCAACGCGCTGGAGGACTACGCGGCGAACCGGGCGCGGCGCGACCTCAGCGAGCTGCTCGCCCGCGCCCCGCGCGTCGCCCAGCGCCGCCGCGGCGAGACCTGGGAGGAGGTGCCGGTCGACGACCTCGTGCCAGGCGACGTCGTGCTCGTGCGGGCCGGTGAGATCGTCCCGGTCGACGGCGACGTCCACGGCCAGGAAGCCGTCGTGGACGAATCGGCGATGACGGGTGAGTCGCTTCCGGTCTCGATCCACACCGGGGGCCTCGTGCGCAGCGGCACCTCGAACGCCGGCGAGGCGTTCGAGCTCGTTGCGACGCGCCACGCCGCCGACAGCTCCTATGCCGCGCTGGTGAGGCTCGTCAGCGAGGCCGAGCGCGAACGGGCGCCGTTCGTGCGGCTCGCGGACCGCTACGCCGTCGTCTTCCTCCTGGTGACGGTCGCGCTCGCCGCCCTGGCCTGGGCCCTCAGCGGCGATCCGGTGCGAGCGGTCGCGGTGCTCGTCGTCGCGACGCCGTGCCCGCTCATCCTCGCCGCGCCGGTCGCACTCGTGGCCGGCCTCTCACGCGCGGCGCGCGCCGGCGTGATCATCAAGGGCGGCACCGCGATCGAGGCCCTCGGCGGCGCCCGGACCGTGCTGCTGGACAAGACCGGCACGCTGACGGTGGGGGCGCCGCGGGTGAGTGAGGTCGTCGCACTCGACGGCCTCGACGGCACCGAGGTCCTGCGACTTGCGGCGTCGCTCGACCAGCTCTCGGCCCATGTGCTCGCCGCAGGGCTCGTCGCCGACGCCATCGGCCGCGGGCTGCAGCTCGAGCCGCCCGCAGACGTGACGGAGGCTGCCGGACAGGGCATCGCCGGCGTCGTCTCCGGCCGTCATGTGCTGGTGGGCAGCCGGTCCTTCCTCGCCGCCCAGGGCTGCAGCGTGGACGGCCACGGCGCCGCGCTCGACGGGCTCGGCGAGGCAGAGGGCCATGCCCAGGTGATGGTCGCGGCCGACGGGCTTCTCGTCGGCGCGATCGTGATGGCCGATCACCTGCGCGAGGAGGCGCCGCACATGGTCGCGGCGCTGCGCGCCGCCGGCGTGGCGCACGTCGCGATGGTGACCGGTGACCGCGAGCCGGTGGCTCGCGAGATCGCGCGGCGCACCGGCCTGGACCAGGTCTACGCGGAGTGCTCGCCCGAGGCCAAGCTCGAGGTCGTCCGCACGCTCGGCCGCAACCCCGAGCTGCGCCCGATCGTGATGGTCGGCGACGGCGTCAACGACGCGCCCGCGCTCGCGCTGGCGGACGTCGGGATCGCGATGGGGGCCGCCGGGTCGACGATCTCCGCCGAGACCGCCGACTGCGTGATCACCGTCGACCGGATCGACCGCGTCGCGACCGCGATCCAGATCGGCCGCCGGACGCTGCGGATCGCCAAGGAGAGCGTGCTCTGGGGCATCGGCCTCAGCATCATGGCGATGGTCGCCGCCGCTCTCGGCTACCTCCCCCCGGTCGCGGGCGCGCTCCTGCAGGAGGTCATCGACGTCGCGGTGATCCTCAACGCGCTGCGCGTGCTGCGCGGCTGAGGCCGCGACGAACCCTCACCCGCGATCGTTCGCGACGACCTCCGCCAGGTGCTCGGCCGCCCGGCGCAGGCGCCGGAAGTACGTCGCGCGGCTGAGATGCAGCTCGTCGGCCGCGACCTCGTGGCTGGCCGCCGGGTGCAGATAGCCGCGGTCGAGCACGCGCGCCTGCAGGCGCTCGTCGTCGGTCTCGCCGAACGCGCGTGCGGCCGCGTCGTCGATCAGCGCGCGGACCGAGGCGGCGCGCGCCTCGGTGCTCTCCCCGCTCGCCAGGGGGTTGCGCGCGAGCCGGACCGGGACGTGCAGGTCGCGCAGCGCGTCGCGCACCGCCGCGGCCGGGTCGCCCGCACCCGTTCCGGAGCCGGCGCCCGGGACCGGCAGCGGGCGCCCGGCCTCGGCGTAGACCACGGCGCGCTGGAGGCCCAGGAGGCCCTGTGGGCCGAAATCCAGCACGTAGCAGTCCAGCGTGTACCTGCCGGCGTCGTAGCGCAGCTCGGGGACCAGCTGCGCGCCCGTCGCCTCGGCGAACGCCTGCGAGAGCTTGTCGCTCGGGCTGATCGGCAGGTAGGCGTAGCGCGGGTTGGGCAGCCCGGCGCGCAGGATGCCGGCCATGTTCAGCAGCGCCTGGAGGGCGGGCGGGCTCGTGCCCGGGTCGTCGAGCGGCGAGCGCGTGAAGTCGATCGCGTCGCGCCACAGGACGGCCGCCCCACCGGCCGCGTGCTCACGGGCATGACACAGCCACGGCCCCAGGAGGGGGTCCGCGTCGGCGAACGCGGGGGCGTTGGCGGGCGTCATCGCGACGAGGAACCCGCGCAGCTGATCCTCGGCGTCGCGCGCGACGGCGACGCGCTCGGGTGCCTGCTCGACGAACGGCCGGGTCGGCGCCCACCACTCCGGCATGCCCCGCTCGGCCAGCAGCTGCTCGATGACGACCCCGTCGCCGGGACGCACGGCGTCGATCCGGTAGCGGGTCGCGCCCTGGTAGGAGTAGCCGGCGCGCACCGCAGGGCTCTCGACCAGGTCCGCGAGGTCGATGGTCAGGCGCAGCTCGCCGGCCATGGCACGCGCGTGGAGGTGGTCGGCGATCCGCACGCGCAGGTCCTGGGCGAACTCGGGGTCGCTGCGCGCGAGGTCGGCGCGCAGCGCCATGCGCACCAGGTCGTGCAGCGCGACGCCGTCGCCGAGCCGCTCGACGACGCTGCGCTGGGCCAGCCAGGCGTACGACGCCTCCGCATCGATGCCGGGGAGGGCGTCCCGCAGCAGGCCCGGCGTGATCACCCGCCCGATCGCCGCCGCGGCCATCACGCCCGCATGCGGGCCCTCGACGTCGGCGTCCGCCATCCGCCGGATCAGCGGCTCGACGACCTCGGGCGGCGCCGGCTCGGCCGCCGGGTCCCACGAGGGGTC
>JADGPM010000283.1 GCA_017882425.1 Solirubrobacteraceae bacterium | reverse complement strand
TCCGGCATGTCGGCCGTGCTCCGCGATCCGCGCGTGCGCCGCGTGCTCCTGCTCGGCTGGCTCGTCCCGGTCTGCGCCGTCGCGCCCGAGTCGCTGGCGGCCCCGTACGTGGCGGATCTCGGGCTCTCGGGGTCCGTGGTCGGCTGGTGGCTCGCGGCGATACCGGCGGGGACGATCGCCGGGGAGCTGCTTGGCATCTGGTTCGTGCCGCCCGCGTGGCGCAGGCGGCTCGTCGGTGTGCTCGCGGCCGTCACGTTCCTGCCGCTGCTCGCGTTCGCGGTCCAGCCCGGGCTCGCGATCGCGCTGGTGCTGCTCGTCGCCTCCGGCCTCTGCAGCGTGTGGGTGCTCGGCCTGGACGCGCTGATCCTGGAGGTCACGCCGGAGCCGCTTCTGGGACGCGTCTTCACCGTCAACACCGCCGGCCTGGTCGGCCTGCAGGGCTTCGGGTTCGCGGCCGCGGGTGCGCTCGCCGAGGTCGTGGCTCCGCATGTCGCGATCGTGGTCGCCGCGCTGACAGGGCTGCTCGTGGTCGCGCTGCTCGCTCCCGGGCTCACCGGGCCGTCGGCGCCCGGCAATCCCGCGTCAGAACCCGCGCTACTCTGAGGTTCGGGCATGCGCCGCCCGGAGCCGGCCCCCACCATGTTCCCGCGCCGCACCCATCTCGTGCTCGCACTCATCGCTGCGCTCGCGTTGCCGGCGATGGCGTCCGCAGACACCTCGTTCACCTTCACCGGCCACGGCTACGGACACGGCGTGGGCATGGGGCAGTACGGCGCGCAGGGCTATGCGCTGCAGGGCTGGACGCACGAGCAGATCCTGACCCACTACTACCAGGGCACGACGCTCGGGCCGACGACCTTCACGCAGGTGCGAGTGCTGCTCCAGGACGCCGTCGCGACCGTCGCCGCCAGCGCACCCGCCGGGCTCGCCGCGGCCGATGAGGGCGGAACCGCGACGCTGGCGATCCCGGGTCCCGGCGCGGTGACCGTGCGCAAGGATCCCGACGGCTTCGCGCTCGTCGATGCGACCGGGGCCGTGCTCGCGCACGGCTGGACCGGCCCCGTGTCGCTCGCAGCCACCGACGCCGGCCCGGTGACGCTCGCGGGCGCCGCGCTCAACGGCCTCAAGGACGGGAGCTATCGCGGGCGGTTGCGCATCCTGGCCGCGACGAACGGGCTGCAGGCGGTCAACATCGTCTCGCTCGAGAGCTACCTGCTTGGCGTCGTCGCCAGCGAGATGCCGTCGACCTGGAAGCCCGAGGCGCTCGAGGCGCAGGCGATCGCCGCGCGCACGTACGCCGTGGCCACGCGCAAGTCGGCCGCGAGCGCATACGACCTCTATCCCGACGAGCGCAGTCAGGTCTACCGCGGGCTCGCCGCCGAGGCGCCGGCCTCGACCGCCGCCGTCACCGCGACGGCGGGTCTGGTGGTGCTCTACCAGGGCCAGCCGATCGTGACGTACTTCTCGTCCTCCACGGGCGGGCGCAGCGCGAACGTCGAGGAGGGCATCACGGGCGCGAGCCCGGAGCCGTATCTGGTCTCGGTCGACGATCCCTACGACACGATCTCGCCCTACCACGACTGGACGCTCACGCTGAGCGACCGCGACCTCTCGCAGAAGGCCATCTATCCCGGGCTCGTGACCGGCATCCAGATCGAGGCCTACCCCTCGGGCCGGGTGCAAACCGTGACGCTGAACGGCAGCGCCGGCCCGCTTGCGCTGTCGGCCGCGCTCGTGCGCAAGCGCCTGGGGCTGCGCTCGACGTGGTTCACGGCCACGCCGGGCGCGCCCGTCGCCAAGGCGGCCGCGCAGATCGACCTGCACGCCCGCGTCGTGCGCAATCGCGTGCTGCTGAGCGGTGTCGCGCCGCCCGGCGAGGTGACGCTCCAGGGCGCCGCGGCCGTCGGCTGGCGTGACATCACCGTGCACGCGGTCGCGGACGACTCCGCCGTCGCGTTCCGGCGCCCGGTCGGGGAGGCCTCGCGCTATCGGCTCGTCGCCGGCTCGCTCACGTCGGCGGCCGTGCCGGTGATCCGGCGCTCCGGCATCCTGCTGCGCGGGCGGCCCGGTGCGCGCATGAGCGGGCGGCTCTACCCGAGCGGCGCGCGCGGCGTCGTCGCGCTCCAGCACGTCGTCCACGGGCGCTGGACGTGGGTCGCGCGCGCCACGACGCGCCGCGACGGGAAGTTCCGGTTCCAGGTGCGCGCCGCGGGCGGCCGCTGGCGCGTGCGCTGGCGCGGTGCCGGCAGCTTCCTCGGATCGCTCTCGCCCGAGTTGCGCGTCGGCGCGCGCACGCTCGCCTGGACGCCGACCGATCCGCTCGCCGCGCGCGAGTGGAACCTCGCCGCGGTCGACGCGTTCGCCTACTCGGACGTACTTCCGGTCGTACAGGACGCCCCCGTGACCGTCGCGGTGATCGACAGCGGCATCGACCGCACCAGCCCCGATCTGGTGGGCATGGTGCCGCTCGCGCCGATCGACGAGGCGCATGACCCGACGACCTCGCTCGTGCACGGCACCGCGGTCGCGGGCATCATCGCGGCGGCCGCCGACAACGGCATCGGCGGCGTCGGCGTGGGCGCGCCGTACGTGAAGCTGCTCGACTACCGCGTGGTCAGCGGTGGCGAGGTCGATCCGAAGGTCGAGGCGCGCGCCATCCGCGACGCCGCCGGCGCGGGGGCGCGCGTGATCAACCTCTCGCTCGGAGGCCGTCGCGATCCCCTGCACCCGAGTCTCGACGAGTTCTCGCGTGCCGAGCGCGACGCCATCTCCTACGCCTTCAAGCGCGGCGCGGTCATCGTCGCCGCGATCGGCAACTCACCGCTCGGCATCGGCGCGTACGCCAGTTGGCCGGCGGCGTTGCGGCACGTGATCGGAGTCTCGGCCGTCGATACGCACCTCGCGTGGGCGACGTTCTCGAACACCGACCCGGTGTTCAACGACATCGCCGCCCCCGGCGTCGGCATCATCACGACCGTTCCGCGCACGCTCGCGCCCACGGGCTCCTCGCTCGACGCGCCGCCCGGCACCACGGTCGGGGGCGACGGCACGGTGCTCGGCACGTCGTTTGCGGCGCCGCACGTGTCCGCCGCCGCCGCCGTCCTCTTCGCTCGTCACCCCGAGTTCACCCCCACGCAGGTCATGTGGATCCTCGAGCACACGGCGCACCGCCTCGGCGACATCACGAGCGTCGGCCGCGACAAGTTCACGGGCTTCGGCCTGCTCGATGTCAGCGCGGCGGTCATGTTCGCCGACGGACCGGCCACGTCACTCCCGCCGGCCGACCCCGACGAGCCCAACGACGTCGCCTCCGAGGCGCAAGTGCTCGCGACGTCGGACGGCTTCACCGACGCCGTCGCCGACTTCGGCGACGACCGCCGCGACGTCTACCAGGTCTACGTGCGCTCGGGTCAGTCGCTCACGATCCGCACCGAGCCGCTGCCCGCCCTGGGCGGCAACCTCGGGCTCGATGTGGGGATCTACTCGCCCGGATCGACGGACCTCGCGAGCTCGGCCACGGTCCCGCTCTTGATCAAGCGGTCTCCGGCCTCGGCGAGCTATCTGCACATCCGCAACGCGACCGGCCGGGACGGGTTCTACCTCGTCCAGGCCTCGGCGCGGCGCGGCTGGGGCGCTTACCGCCTCCGCTGGGACGTCCAGGCCTAGTGACTTCCGGAACGGAGCACTAATGGGTGTCGATCAGTCCGGCGGGTTCGTCAGGCTGGTCTTCGAGTCGCCGGCGGGTGAGCACTGACGGACACCGAGGGTTTGCACCTCTACGCCTAGACCGTGTCCCCGCCGGTAGACGAGAAGAGCAAATGGCTGGTGGGATGTCGTGCCGTGAGCACTGATCCATTAGGTCGCTGAGGTTCTTCTCTGA
>JADGPM010000282.1 GCA_017882425.1 Solirubrobacteraceae bacterium | reverse complement strand
GGGCCATGGCCCGCGCGACCCGTCGCGCGACCGTCGGCTCGCTGACCGCGCGGGCGGCGAGCAGGCCCAGGCGCGTGCGGCGCAGCAACGCGTCGCCGACCGAGCGCGCCTGCTCGGAGCGGGCGCCATGGACGGTCTCGGCGAGCAGGTCCGAGGGCCCGCCGTCGACGACGGGCTGGGCCAGCTCCCCGCGCTCGGCCGCGATCGCCAGCACCTCGCGCGCGACATGGCCGTAGCGCCCCGCGAGGCGCTCGTAGGCGTCCTCGGGCACGCCCTCGACACGCGGCAGGTCGCTCGCGGCGATCCCCTGGCCCAGCGGGATCTCGTGCGTCCGGCACGGCGCGTCGCGCGCGTCGCGCTCGACGAGCCGGTCGACGGCCATCCGCGCCATGCGCCGCCAGGTCGTCAGCTTGCCCCCGGTGATCGTGATCATCCCGCTGCTCGTCTCGTAGAGCTCGGCCTTGCGGGAGATGTCGACCGACTTCTTCGGGTCCCCGGTCGAGATCAGCGGTCGAACGCCCGCGAACGCGCCGCTGAGGTCGGCCGGCGTCAGGCTCGAGGCGAAGAACGCGTTCGTCGCCGCGAGCAGGTACTCGATGTCCGACGCAGCCGGGTGAATGTGGTCCAGACCGCCCTCGTAGTCGTTGTCGGTGGTGCCGACGAGCGTCGACCCCAGCCACGGGAGCGCGAAGATCGAGCGGCCGTCCCCCGCGGGCACGATCGCCCCGTCGCGCAGCGGGAGCAGCTCCGCGGAGATCGTGATGTGCGTGCCGCGGCTCGGCGCGATGCGCGGGACCTCGGCCTCGTCGTGGAGCTCGTCCGGACGCAGGCGGTCGGCCCACACACCGGTGGCGTTGACGACGTTGTCGGCGCGCACGTCGAACAGCTCGCCCGTCTCGCGGTCGAGCACGCGGACGCCGCGCGCACGCGCCGCCTCCTGGACGAGCTCGGTGACCTCGAGCCGGTTGGCACACACCGCGCCGAAGCGCTCGGCCTCGGCCAGCACGGTCAGCACGAGCCGCGCGTCGTCCGTCTGGCAGTCGTAGAAGAGGTACCCGGACGTGGGCTCGCGCGAGGCCAGCGCCGGCAGCCGCTCGGCGACCTCCTCGCCGCTGATGATGCGGTGGCGCTCGGGCGCCCAGTCGCGGAACTGCTCGTCGTCGTCCTCGCCGCGCCGGCGACGGCCGCGCAGCTTGTCGACCGACATGACGTCGTAGAGGTTCAGGCCGACGCCGACGAGCCGGTCGGGCTTCTGACCGTCGAAGGCCGGCACGACCAGCGGCAGCGGGCGGACGAGGTGCGGCGCGAGCTTGACCATCAGCTGACGCTCCAGCAGCGCCTCGCGCACGAGACCCAGGTCGAAGTTCTGCAGGTAGCGCAGGCCGCCGTGGACGAGCTTCGAGGAGCGGCTCGACGTCCCCGAGGCGAAGTCCGCCTGCTCGACGAGCGCCACCGAGTAGCCGCGGCTGGCGGCGTCGAGCGCGACGCCGGCGCCCGTGATCCCGCCGCCGACGACGACGACGTCGAACGGGTCGGAGCGCAGCGCGGCGAGGGCCTGGTCGCGGGAGATCATGAGCAGACGAGAGTGTCGCAGGCGCGGTGGGCGCGACGAGTACCATCCCGCGCCGCATGGAGCGCACCCTCTTCCTGACCGGCTTCCCCGGGTTCATCGCGACGCGGCTCGCCGCGCGGCTGCTGGCCGACGACCCGCAGGCGCGGCTGGTCGCCCTCGCCGAGCCGCGCATGGCCGAGCGCGCGCGGACCGTCGCGGGGGCGATGGACGCCGCGGGACGCATCGAGGTCGTGACCGGCGACATCACCGACCGGCGCCTCGGCCTGGAGTCGACCGACTGGGAGCGCCTGACCGCGCGGACGACGCAGGTCCTGCACCTCGCGGCGATCTACGACCTCGCCGTCCCGGCGGAGCTCGCCGAGCGCGTGAACGTCGAGGGCACGAAGCACGTCATCGGCTTCTGCCGCGCCTGCCCGAACCTCGAGCGCCACGACTACGTCTCGACGGCCTACACGGCCGGGCTGCGCTCCGGGCGCGTCATGGAGGCCGAGCTCGCGGCGGGCCAGGGGTTCAAGAACCACTACGAGTCGACGAAGTTCGCCGCGGAGGTCGCGGTGCGCGGCGCGATGGACGACGTGCCGACCGCGATCTACCGGCCCGCGATCGTCGTGGGCGACTCGCAGACCGGCGAGACGCAGAAGTTCGACGGGCCCTACTACCTGCTGCGGCTGATCTCGCTCTGCGCGCGGCTGCACCTGCCCGTCCCGCAGATCGGTCGCGGCGACGCGGCCTTCAACGTCGTCCCGGTCGATTTCGTCGTCGACGCGATGGCGGTCGGCTCGCGCGACGGCGCCGTGCTCGGCCGGACGCTCCATCTCACCGATCCCGACCCGGTCCGCTCCGCGGATCTCCTGCGGGTGCTCGCTCGCGAGTACGCCGGTCGCGATCCGTGGCTGCGGCTGCCCCCCGCGCTCGTCGAGCGCTCACTCGCCTACGAGCCGGTGCGGCGCCTGCTGGCCGGCACCCCCCGCGAGTCGCTGGTCTACCTCAACCATCCGGTCACCTTCGACACGACCAACGCCACGAAGCTGCTCGGCGCGCACGACCTCGTGTGCCCGCGGTTCGAGGACTACGCCGCGAACGTCGTGCGCTTCTTCCGGGCGCACGAGGCGGATCCGGCACTCGCGCCGGGGTGAGCGCCTAGCGGGCTCCGGCGCGCGGGCGTGGCCGCGTCCAGCGCTCGCGCTCGCGGTCGAACGCGTCCCAGTCGACCGGCGCGGGCCCGGGCGGGTCCTCGTGGCCGTCAGGGCCGGGCCCGGCGGGGGCGCGCAGCAGATGCGCGGCGAGCGCCAGCAGGCACACGCCGGCGGTGATCACGAGCATGCCGATCGCGCGATGATGCGCCGTCGTGGCCGCGAATCCGCACGGCAGCGAGGCCAGCCCGGCGACGAGCAGCAGGACGGTCGGCAGGGGGCGCGGGCGGTGCGCGGCGGGCCCCACGAAGCCCCACGCGACCGCGCAGGCCATGAGGCCCAGGAGCCCGACCACCGCTGGCAGGGGCATCGCCATGCCCCGTGAACGCTACAGGGCGCTCAGCTCGGCCGTGATGTCCGCGACGCTGGCCTTCGCGTCGCCGAACAGCATCGAGGTCATCGGCTCGTAGTAGAGCTCGTTCTCGATGCCGGCGAAGCCGGGGTTCATCGAGCGCTTGAGCACGATCACGCTCTTGGCCTCGTTGACGTTGAGGATCGGCATCCCGTAGATCGGCGACTGCGGGTTGGTGTTCGCCGCGGGGTTGGTGACGTCGTTGGCCCCGATCACCAGCGCGACGTCGGTGCGCGAGAACTCGGGGTTGATGTCGTCCATCTCCTTGAGCTGGTCGTACGGCACGTCGGCCTCGGCCAGCAGGACGTTCATGTGCCCCGGCATGCGCCCGGCGACCGGATGGATCGCATACTTGACCTCCACCCCGCGCTTCTCCAGCGCGGAGGCCAGCTCCTTGACGGTGTGCTGGGCCTGCGCGACCGCCATCCCGTAGCCGGGGACGATCACGACCAGGCGCGCGTACGCCATCTGGATCGCCGCGTCCGCCGCGCTGGTGGCGCGCACCGTGCCGCCGTGCTCGCCGGCACCCGCAGCGCCCTCCACGATGCCGCCGCCGCCGAAGCCGCCGGCGATGATCGACGGGATCGAGCGGTTCATCGCCTCGGCCATCAGCCGCGTGAGGATCGTGCCCGAGGCGCCGACGATCATGCCCGCGACGATCAACGCGGTGTTGTTCAGCGCCAGGCCGGTGGCGGCCGCGCTCAGGCCGGTGAACGCGTTCAGCAGGCTGATCACGACCGGCATGTCCGCGCCGCCGATCGGCAGCACGACGAACAGCCCCAGCAGCGCCGAGGAGATCAGCAGCGCGCCCATGTACAGGCCCGAGGTCTCACCGGAGGCGATCGCGATCGCGGAGGCCACCGCGATCACGAACAGGATCAGGTTGATCGGCTGCTGGGCCTTGCCCGCGCCGATCGGATGCCCCGGGAGGATCTCCTGCAGCTTGCCGAACGCGACATTCGAGCCCCAGAAGCTGATCGACCCGACGATCGCCGCGAACAGCGACGGGATCACGAACGTCAGCTTCAGGTTGTCGTAGCCGGCGGTCTCGTTGAACTCCGCCCACGCGATCAGCGCGACCGCGCCGCCGCCGACGCCGTTGAACAGCGCGACCATCTGCGGGATCTGCGTCATCTTCACCTGACGCGCCGCCGGCACGCCGACGATCGTGCCGATCACCAGGCCGAAGACGATCAGGCCCCAGTTCCCCATCCCCGGGTACAGAAACGTCGCGATGAGCGCGATGCCCATGCCGACCGCGGCGATCCGGTTGCCGCGCACCGCCGT
>JADGPM010000281.1 GCA_017882425.1 Solirubrobacteraceae bacterium | reverse complement strand
TTCAGGGCGCTGCGTACCGCGTGCCGACCGTGAGCAGCAGCTCCGCGAAGGCGACCGCGAGCAGCGCCAGGCCGGCGGCCGTCGAGGCGGCGAGCGCGACCGCGACGGCACCGATGGCGAGCGCGACGACGAGCGTCACGTCCATGCCGCGGTGGGAGAGCGGCGGGATCGCAGCGAGCCCGCGCTCGTCGGTGATGCCGCCGTCGATGGCGACGGTCACGATCAGCGCCGCGGCGACGAGGAAGCCCACCGTCGCAGCGGCCCCGAGCCCGAACAGGAAGGGCAGGGCACCGGTGGCGAGCCCGAGCAGGAGCTCGACGGCCGCGTGGGCTGAGAGGCTGAGCTGTCGACCGGCGGTCATGACGAACCACATGGTGCGGTGTCCAGACCTTTCTGACTGTGAGGCTCATCACAGTCGCAACAGATTGGTCACATCGGCGGGATCCGAGGTGCGCCCGCTACGGTTCGGCAGGTCATGGCGAAGGTCCGGCTCGACACCCTGCTCGCCCAGCGGGGCCTGTTCCCCTCGCGGGCGCGGGCCGCGGCGTCGGTCATGGCGGGCGAGGTGCGGCTCGGGACGGCCGGTGACCGTGCGGCCAAGCCCGGCCAGATGGTCGCCGGGGACGTCGTCGTCAGCGTCGACGAGGCCCAGCGCTTCGTCTCTCGCGGGGGCACGAAGCTCGAGAACGCCCTGGCGGCACTCGGCCTGGACGTCGCCGGCCGCCACTGCCTGGACGTCGGCGCGTCGACCGGCGGGTTCACCGACTGCCTGCTGCAGCGCGGGGCCGACCACGTGATCGCCCTCGATGTGGCCTATGGCGAGCTCGCCTGGCCGCTGCGCGAGGATGCCCGCGTCACGGTCATGGAGCGCTCCAACGCGCGGCGTCTCACCGCGGGTGAGCTCGAGTACGCGCCGGACCTCGTCGTGGCCGACCTCTCGTTCATCTCGCTGGCGAAGGTCCTGCCCGCCGTCCTCGCGACGTGCGCGCCGCGCTACGACGCGCTGGCGATGGTCAAGCCGCAGTTCGAGGTCGGCCGTGAGCGCGTCGGGCGCGGCGGCGTCGTGCGCGACCCCGAGCTGCGCCGCGAGGCCGTGCTGTCGGTCGCGACGTTCGTGCGCGACGCCTGCGCGGCCGCGGTGATGGGCTTCGCCCCCTCGGGCCTGCCCGGCCCCAAGGGCAACCTGGAGACCTTCGTGTGGTTCGCCGAGGCCGGGCGCGACGGCGAGCTCGAGGATCTCGAGGTGGCGCTCGACGAGGCCGGCGCATGAGCACCGCGCGTCAGATCACCGTGTTCTCGCACGCCAGGCCGGGCGAGACCGACGACGCGCTGCGCCACCTGATCGCGCGCGCCCAGCACCACGGCATCACCGTGCGGCTCGATCCCGACGAGACGCGCAAGCACCCGTCGATCGCGGCCGGTCCGGGTGTGCTCCCGGACGCGGAGGTCTCCGACGAGGTCTCGCTGGCGATCACGCTCGGCGGCGACGGCACGATCCTGCGCGCCCTGCGCCGCTACGCGGGGACGAGCGTCCCGGTGTTCGGGGTGAACTTCGGCGAGGTCGGGTTCCTCTCGACGATCGAGCGTGACGAGGCCCACGACGGCTTCGAGCGTGCGCTGACCGGGGACTTCGAGACCCTGACGCTGCCCGCGATCGCCGTCCAGCACCCGAACGGGCCGCACGCCGCGATCAACGACGTCGCGATCACGCGGCGCGCGGGCGAGCGGGTCGCCGAGCTCGCCTACTTCGTGGGCGGCGAGGAGGTCGGGCGGGTGCGCTGCGACGGGCTCGTCGTCGCCACGCCCGCCGGGTCGACCGGCTACAACCTCGCCAACGGCGGGCCGGTGCTGGCATGGGGCGTGGAGGGCTTCGTCGTCTCGTTCATCGCCCCGCACTCGCTGACGGCGCGGGCGCTCGTGGTCGCGCCCGACGACGTCCTCTCCGTGCACAACCGCTCGCACGGCGCCGTCGACGTCTCGATCGACGGGCGCCCGGCCGGCGGGGTCGGGCCCGGCGAGATGATCACGGCCGGGTTCCTGCGTGAGGCGACCGATCTCGCGCTGCTGCCCGGATCGTCGTTCTACCGGCGCCTGCGCGACAAGTTCGGCAAGCTCGCCTCTTCGTAACGCGGCGCGCGCGGCGGTGCGCGGCGGGTGCGACTGCGCGGGCGGTCCGTCGGGGCGCGCTGGTACACCCGTCGGGTGCTGCTCGAGCTGCGTGTCGAGAACCTCCTGCTCATCGAGCGGGCGGAGCTGTGCCTGGCGCCGGGCCTGAACGTGCTGACGGGGGAGACCGGCGCGGGCAAGACGGTCCTGGCCCATGCGCTCGACCTGCTGCTCGGCGGCAAGCCACGCGGGTCGATCGTGCGCCCCGGCGCCGCCGAGTCCTACGTCGAGGGGGTCTTCGAGCTCTCGGACGCGCTGCGCGAGGCCCTCGGTGAGCGCCTGCCCGAGGACGCCGAGGAGCTCGTGCTCGCCCGGCGCGTGAGCGCCGAGGGACGCACCCGGGCCTACGTCAACGGCCGCTCGGCGAACCTCGCGGACCTCCGCGAGGTGGCCGACGCCCAGCTCTCCTTCTACGGCCAGCACGAGCACCGGCGCCTGACGCTGGCCTCCGCGCAGCTGGACATCCTCGACGCCTTCTGCGGGCCCGCGCAGGCCGCGCTGCGCGCCGCAGCGGCCGCCGCGCATGCCCGCGCGCGCGCCGCCGAGCGCGCCCTTGACGAGCTCGCGGGGCGCGCCGGTGCGCGCGAGCGCGAGCTCGACCTGCTGGCCTTCGAGCTGCGCGAGATCGACGACGCCGCCCCGGACGAGGCCGAGGAGTGCGAGCTGCTGGCCACGCGCGAGCGCCTGCGCCACCTCGAATCCCTCCGCGCGGCGGGCGCGGCCGCCCTCGCGGCCCTCAGCGACGAGGACGGGGCGGGCGCCGCTGCGCGGCTGGCGAGCGGCACGGCGGCGCTGGAGGCTGCCGGCGGGGTCGATCCCGCGCTCGACGCGCTGACCGGGCGCCTGCGCGCCCTGTCGCTGGAGGCCGGCGACCTGGCGAGCGATCTGCGCGACTACGCCGAGGGGCTCGAGGGTGACCCGGCGGCGCTCGACGGGGCCGAGGAGCGCCTCGGCGTGCTCGACCGGCTCAAGCGCAAGCACGGCGGCACGATCGCCGCAGTGCTCGCGCACGCCGATCTGTGCCGCGAGCGCCACGACGAGCTCGCCAACGCCGAGGTGGCCCTGGAACAGGCGCGCGCGGACCTCGATGCGGCGGGCGCCGAGCGCGACGCGCTGGCGCGCAGGCTGCACGTCGCCCGCGCGAAGGCCGCGCCGCGCCTGGCCGAAGAGGTCCGCGCGAGCCTCGCCGACCTGGCGATGGAGGGCGCGGCGTTCGAGGTCCTCCTCGGCGAGCGCGAGCCCGGCCCCACGGGGGCCGACAGCGTCGAGTTCCTCGTCGCGCCGAATCCCGGGGTTCCCGCGGCGCCCGTGCGCGAGACGGCCTCCGGCGGCGAGCTGTCGCGGATCATGCTCGCGCTGCTCGGCGTCGCCAACGCCGGCTCGGCGGCGACGCTCGTCTTCGACGAGGTCGACGCCGGCATCGGCGGCCGCACGGCCCGTGCCGTCGGGACGCGCCTGCAGGAGCTCGCCGCGCGCCAGCAGGTGCTGTGCATCACGCACCTGCCGCAGATCGCCTCACTCGCCGAACGCCACTTCTCGATCGCCAAGGATCCCGGCGCCGACCCGGCGCGCACCACGGTCATGCAGCTGGACGAGCGCGACGTCGTCGGCGAGCTGGCGCGCATGCTCGGTGCCGACGAGGGCGACGTCGTGGCCCGCAGACACGCGAGCGAGCTGCGCAAGGCCGCATAGACTCGGCGGCGATGGAGCCCGCCGCGCTCGAGCAGACCCGTGTCGTCACCGGTCCCGTCCGGCTCGGCCGCAAGACGAAGATGCTCGTCAAGCGGCTGCGCCCGGGGGAGATCGCGGTGATCGACCACCGCAACCTGGATCGCGTCTCCGCCGAGGACCTGATCGCGGTCGGCGCCGCCGCCGTCCTGAACTGCCGGACCTCCTCGACCGGCGAGTACCCCAACATGGGGCCGCTGCTGCTCGTGCAGGCGGGGATCCCGCTCGTCGACCTGCCCGACGACCGGCTCTTCGACGAGCTCAAGGACGGCGACCCGGTCGAGGTGCGCGGCGACACCGTGCTCCTGCGGGGCGTCGAGATCGCCGGCGGGGAGGCGCACGAGCTCGCCGAGGTGCTGCGCGCGACCGAGCTGCGCCGGCGCGAGATCGGCGGGGCGCTGCGTGCGTTCGCGCAGAACACGGTCGAGCACATGGTCGAGGAGCAGGACCTGCTCTCCGGCAAGATCGAGCTGCCGCGCTTCGACACCGATTTCCGCGACCGCCCCGCGCTGGTCGTCGTCCGCGGCGTCGACCACCAGGCCGATCTGCAGGCGCTGCGCCCGTTCATCCGCGACGTGCACCCGGTGCTCGTCGGGGTCGACGGCGGCGCGAACGCGATCCTCGAGGCCGGCTTCCACCCGGACATGATCGTGGGTGACATGGACTCCGCCTCGGAGGCGACGCTGCGCTGCGGCGCCGAGCTCGTCGTCCATGCCTACCCCGACGGCCGCGCTCCGGGTCGCGAGCTGCTCGAGCAGCTCGGCCTCGCGCACAAGGTCGTCCCGGCGCCCGGCACGAGCCAGGACATCGCGATGCTGATCGCCAACGAGAAGGGCGCCTCGCTGATCGTCTCGGTCGGCTCCCAGTTCAACCTCGTCGAGTTCCTGGACAAGAACCGCCGCGGCATGTCCTCGACGTTCCTGACGCGGCTGCGCCTGGGGGAGAAGATCGTCGACGCCAAGGGCGTCAGCCGGCTCTACCGCCCGGCGCCCGGCGTGGCGCCCGTCGCGCTCGTGCTGGTCGTGGGCCTGATCGCGCTGGTCGCCGTCATACTCGCCACGCCCGCGCTGCGTGACGTCGCCGACCTGCTGTGGCTCAAGCTGCGGCTGCTGCTCGG
>JADGPM010000053.1 GCA_017882425.1 Solirubrobacteraceae bacterium | reverse complement strand
CGGCGGGCTGCGCTCAGTCCTCGGTCGCTTCGCGGTCGTTCAGCTGGGCGAGGAGGCTCTGGGAGTCCTCGAGACTGGTGGTGATGATCTTGCGGGCGGTCTCGAGCAGGTCGGTCGTCCGGGGGTCCTTGATGCGGTAGTAGACGTTCGTGCCCTCGCGTCGCGATTCGAGGACGTCGAGGCTGCGCAGCGCGCTCAGGTGCTGTGAGGTGCTGCTCGCCTCCAGGCCGAGCGCCTGCTGGAGGTCCCCGACGGTGCGTTCGCCGTCGCGCAGGAGCTCGAGGATGCTCACGCGTACAGGGTGGCCGAGCACGCGCAGGAGCCTCGCCTTCGCCTGGGAGACACGTGGCTGGCCGCCGGCGGGGCGATCGGGCATCAGCGGCGATCCTCTCTCCGAGGTGTGCGCACGAGATCGAGCGCATCGAGCAGCGCCTCGGCGATGGCCGCCGGCGTCGGGGGGCATCCGGCGACGCGGACGTCGACGGGAAGCAGATCCTCGACGGGGCCGGCAAGCTGGTCCGGATCGCCCAGGACACCGATGCCGAGCGCGCAGTCGCCGAGCGCGGCCACGAGCCGTGGCTCGGGCATCGCGGCGTAGGCGGCGCGCAGTGGCCCCGCCATGCGGGTGGTGACGGTGCCGGTGATGAGCAGGACGTCGGCGTGGCGTGGGGAGGCGACGACCGAGATTCCGAAGCGCTCGAGGTCGTAGTGCGGGCCTGCGGCGTTGGTCAGCTCGTGCTCGCACCCGTTGCAGGAACCGCAGTCGACATGGCGCAGCGCGAGCGAGCCCGGACGCGCCGGTGCCGGAAGGGCGACGGTTCGGCGCAGGTGCTGGAGGCGCTTGAGCAGGACGAACATGGCTCAGCGGTCCGCGCAGGCGTAGCAGAGCTCGAAGCTCTTGTTGATGAGCGGGAAGTCGGGAAGGATCGCGCCGGGAACGACACGGGCGAGCACGGGCCAGTTGGCGTACGAGCCGGTCCGCAGGTGCAGGCGGGTGATCTGGTCCTCGTCGGCCTCCACGCAGCAGACGGTGGCGCCGCGCGGGCTCTCGACGCGGCCGACGCCCAGTGACGCCGGCTCGTGCGCCGCAGCCGAGCTGCCGCGCCCGGGGGGCGAGGTGAGCAGGCCGGTCAGGATCGCGCACGTCTGCTCCAGCTCGGCGGCGCGAACCTCCGCGCGCGCGGCGACGTCTCCGGCCGGGTGCTCGGGGCGGGCGGGCTGCAGGTCGGGGTACCAGAGCAGGCCGCGCTCGTCGGTGCGCGCGTCGCGGTGAACGCCGCTCGCGCGGGCGACGGGTCCGACGGCCCCCCAGCGCTCGGCGTCCTCCTTGGCGAGCGGTCCCACCCCGCGCATGCGATCCTCGGCGGAGGCCATGAACGTCAGCGTGCGCCACGCGTCCGCCGCCTCGCGGCCGATCGCCTGAACCTCGTCGTGCGCGGATGATGCGCCGGCATCGTCGATGCTGCGTGCTCCCTCGCCGACACGCACCGTGCCGAACAGGAAGCGGTGACCTGCAATGCGCTCGTTCACGCGCTGGGCGCGCTCCTTCAGTGCGGCGAAGGTCATCGTCCCGGGGTCGAAGCCGATCCCGGCACAGAGCGCGGAGAGGTCGTGCAGGTGGTTGTAGAGCCGTTCCAGCTCGATGACGAGGGTGCGGCTGCGGCGCAGGTCCTCGTCGGGCTGCAATCCGAGTGTGGACTCGGCGGCCTGGGCGTAGGCGACGCTGTTGGCGACCGCGCACGCGGCGCAGGCGCGCTGGGCGACCGGGATGCCGGCGGCGAGCGTGAGACCCTCCGCGGCGCGCTCGAGGCCGCGGTGCTTGTAGAAGAGGCGCAGGTCAAGGTGCAGGACGCGCTCGCCGACGACGTGGAAGCGGAAGTGCCCGGACTCGATGATGCCGGCGTGGATCGGGCCGACGGCGACCTCGTGGACGTCGGGCCCCTCGACGGGCGTGACCCATGCGGCCCGGTCCGCGGGGTGCGCGACGAGTGCGCGGAGCGGTTCGTGTCCGTCGAACCGGACGCCGTGGGTGTCGTGCGCCTCGCGCTCGTCCCATTCTGCGGCGGGCAGCAGGTCGACGATCGTCGCGACTCGCGAGCCCTCCGCGCGCGTGCTGAACAGCCGCCGCGCAGCGCCCTGGCGCAGCGCCAGACGCACCGCGGGATCGGGCGCGCCTCCTGCCGCCCACAGGCAGTCCAGCTCGGCTCCGCGCTCGACGGCGGCGCTGACCGTGGCGCGCCAGCTGCCCGCGTCCACGTGCTCGATCGCGGGCGTCGGGCTCATGCGATCCCCGCCATCAGGTGGCTGACGATCGACGAGCCCGGCAGCAGGCAGGCGGCGACGGTCAGCGCGAGCATCAGCGTCCCGCAGACGAGGGTCAGCCGGCGCAGCCGTCGTCCCGAACGGGCCGAGCGCCAGCGCTTCACGCGGGGCTCGCCCACGAGGCCGTCGACGAGCGCGTGCGCGAGCCCGAGGAACCCGAGCGCCAGCAGGGTCGCCGCGACGACGGTGACGGCGACCTCGCCGGCCGCGATCCCGCCGAGCAGGATCAGGAGCTCGCTGACGAACAGCGGCGACGGCGGCATCGCGGCCAGCGCGCCGAGGCTGACGCCGACCGCACCGGCGGTCGGCGGGTTGGCGAAGGCGAGGCCGCGCACCGCGCGCTCGTGTGCGCGCGGGGCGTGGCGCAGCAGCGGGCCGGCGGCGTAGAAGCCGAGGGACTTGGCAAGCGCGTGGCCGGCGACGTGGACGACGACGCCGGCGGTCGCCAGCGGGGTGGCGAAGCCGATGCCGACGGCCAGGATGCCCATGTGCTCCAGGCTCGAGTAGGCGAGCAGGCGCTTCCACGCCATCGAGCGCCACAGGAACGGCACGGCGACCGCGAGCGACGCCAGGCCGAACGCGAGCACGAGCGCGCTCGCGGTCCCCGGCTGCAGGGCGGGGCCGAGCGCGACGACGACGCGCCAGCAGACGAGGACGACGGTCGGGAGCAGCGCCGCGGAGAGCAGCGCGCTCACCGGCGGGGGCGCCTCGCTGTGCGCGTCGGGAAGCCAGTTGTGCACCGGCGCCCACCCGACCTTCGTCGCCAGGCCGGCGACGATGAAGACGAACGCCACGACGGCGGGGCCGCCCTGCAGGCCCGGCGCGGCGCGGGCGATCGACGGCCAGTCCAGCGTGCCGAGCGCTCCGTCGCCGGGGGCGATCGCCACGTAGAGGACGATGATGCCGAGCATCGCGATCGCCAGGCCGAAGGTCGTCAGGACGAGGTACTTCCAGCCGGCCTCCAGCGCGCCGCGCGTGCCGCTGTAGGCGACGAGCAGCGCCGAGGCGCCCGTGGTCGCCTCGACGAGGAGCCACGCGAGCCCGAGGTTGTCCACCAGCGGCACCGCGATCAGCGCCGCCCAGAACGCGTGGTAGGCGGCGTAGTACATCGCGCGCCCGCGGGCGGCGCGGACGAGCCCGCGACCCGACGTGGCCAGCTGCGAGGGCGCGAGCAGGGCGCTGAGCAGGCCGACCACCGCGATCACCGCGAGGAAGACGCCGCCGGCCGCGTCCAGCACCCACCAGCTGCCGCGATGGGGGTGCGCCGCATCGGCGACCGCGATCGCCGCGAGGACGAGCGTCAGCAGCGCGGTCAGCCCCGCGCCCGCGCTGTTGAGCAGGTCGGCCTGGCGCGCGGTCCGCGCGAGCCACGTCGCCGCCCCGGTCAGCAGCGCGCACGCGGGCGCGGCGATGACGAGCGCCTCAATCACGCAGGCTCCCGAGCAGCGTCGTGTCGCCGGTCCCGAACTCGTCGTGGATGCGGGTCGTGAAGGCCGCCGCGACCGCCACCACGATGACGAGGTCGAACAGGACGCCGATCTCCACGATCGCGGGCAGTCCGCCCGGCGCGGCGAGCGCGGCGACATAGACGCCGTTCTCGGCGACGAGGAACCCGATGGCCTGGAACACCGCGGAGCGGCGCATGACGGCGATCACGACCCCGAGCACGACGAGCGCGACGGCTCCCTGGTCGGCGGCGCGGCTGTCGAGGCCGAGCGGGGGGATCAGTTCGACCGTGGCGAGCGTGATCGCAGCCGCGATCGTGGCGCGCGTGAGCGCCGGCAGCTCGCCGGCGATCAGCCGCGGCTCGCGCGTGCGCCGCACGACCCACGCCAGGCCGGCGGGGAGCAGCACGCCCTTGCCCACCAGCAGCACGCCGCCGACGACGAACGCCGAGGACTCGCCGAATCCGTGCACCAGCGCGTAGGTGCCCAGGGCGACGGACTGCACACCGACGAGCACGACCGCGATGGTCCGCCGCCGCGCGATGACGATCGCCAGTGCGAGCGCCGTCACCGCGATGACGAACAGGGCGCTCATGCTGCGACCCCCAGCAGCCTGCCGGCGAGCCCGAGCATGGCGATGACCGCGCCGCCGTAGAGCAGGACCGGAACCCGCAGCAGGCGCATCTTCGGCTGGATCGTCTCGGCGAGCGCGAGCAGGACGACGAAGACGACGATCCAGCCGGCGAGCCACAGCAGCTGGACGGCGAACGCGCCCGGGTGCGGGAGCAGGACCTCGGCGGCGAGGACGAGGACCGCCCAGGTGCGGGCGGCCGCGGCCCAGTGCAGCAGCGCGAGATCGCGCCCCGCGTACTCGAGCGTCGGGCCCTCGTGGACCATCGTGAGCTCCAGGTGGGTGTCCGGGTTGTCGATCGGGCGCCGCCCGGCCTCGGCGAGGATCACGAGGCCCAGGCCGAGCGCGGCCGCCCATTGGGCCGGCTCGCGCCAGGCCTCGCCGCTCGCGGCGGCGCCGCTCATCGCGACCAGGTCGGTGCTGTGCGCAGGAAACGCCAGCAGCGCCAGGACGACGAGGAACAGCGCCTCGACGAACACCGCGATCGTCAGGTCCCTCGCGGCGCCCATGAGCTCGAACCCGCTGCCGGTGTCCCACGCCGCGGCGGCGAGCGCGAACCGCCCGACCGCAAGCAGGCCGAACAGCACCAGCGCGTCGTTTCCCAGACCCCAGTCGGGGGCGATCGACGCGATCGGCAGGAGCAGCAGCGCGAGAAACGTCGCGGCGACGGCCACGGGGACGGCGAGGGCGTACACCCCGGACGAGGGCTCCGGGCGCACGCCCGCGCGACCCCAGAGCCTGCGCAGCTCGCGGTAGGGCTGCAGCGCCGACGCACCGCGCCGCCCCTGCGCGCGCGCCTTCAGCCACTGCACACCGCCGACCACGAGCGGCGCCAGCGCCACGCCGGCGAGCTCGACGCCTCCTGCGGCGATCGTCTGCGCCGTCACGAGAGGATCTCGAGCCGCAGCAGCAGCAGCAGGACGAAGACGAGCACCATGAGGTAGCCGAGGTAGGCGCGCAGGCTGCCCGACTGCATGCGCCGCGCCACGCTCGCCGCACGCGACGCGAGCCGCAGCAGCGGCTCGAAGAGGTGCGTGTCGAACAGGTGCGGCACGTCGCCGCGAAAGCGCACCGCCTCGACGATCCCGGCGGAGCTCGTCGTGACGGTGTCGCGGCGCGTTCGCAGCACGCCATCGACCATCAGGCGCAGCGGCTTGGTGAATCCTGCCAGCGTCCAGGCCAGCGGCGAATCGTCCTGCTGGCCGCTCACCCACACCGGCGCGGGGGCGGCGCGACGACGCCCGCGGGCCAGCGTGACCAGCGCGGTGAGGACGGCGAGCGCGAGCAGCAGCAGCGGTGTCGGCAGCGACCCGGTACCCGGAAGGTCCAGTCCCAGCGCGGCGCTGCCCGACCAGGAGCCCGGCCCGAGCTGCGCCAGACGCGGCACGAGCACGCCGGCGAGCACGGCGAGCACGAGGCACAGCGCCGCCAGGAATGCGACCGCGCCGCGGACTCCCGGCGCGGGCTCGCGCGCGGCGCCGGCCTCGGGCGACCGGGCGTGACCGAGCAGCATCAGTCCCGCGACCCCGACGAAGCACAACGCCGCCAGACCGGCCGTCGCCGCCAGCGTCGCGGCACCGAACGCCCCGACGAGCGCAAGCCCGTCGGTCTCCTCGACCGGCAGGCGCAGCAGCGCCTGCAGCCCGATCCACTCCGAGACGAAGCCGTTGAGCAGCGGGAGGCCGGCGATAGCCAGCGCGGCGAGGCCGATCGCGCCGCCGGTGACCGGCATCCGGCGCAGCAGCCCGCCCATCCGATCGACCTGCAACGTGCCGGCCGCGTCCGCGACGGCACCGGCGCCGAGGAACAGGGCGCCCTTGAACGCGGCGTGGTTGAGGATCTGCAGCATCGCTCCGGCGAACGCGATTGCGGCCCACTGCGGCTGACCGGCGGAGCCGAGCAGCAGGGCCGCGCCGATGCCGAGCACGACGATCCCGGCGTGCTCGATCGAGCTGAACGCCAGCAGCCGCTTGAGCTCTCGCTGCACGAGCGCGTACAGGACGCCGACCAGCGCCGACAGCGACCCGAGCCCGACGAGCACGACGCCCACCCAGGTCGGGACGGCGGTCAGCCAGAGGAACAGCACGCGGCTCAGCCCGTAGATCCCGAGCATGATCATCACGCCCGACATCAGCGCCGAGATGTGCGACGGGGCGACCGGGTGCGCGCGTGGCAGCCACACGTGGAGCGGAGCGATCCCGGCCTTCGTCAGGAACCCGACCAGCGCGGCGACGAGCACGAACGACTGCAGGCCGCCGGGCCCGAGCGGCGCCCCGCCGAGCACGCCGTGGGCCGAGAGGATGAGCATCGTGGCCCACACGCCGACGGCTGCGACGTGCGTGATGCCCACGTAGACCATCACCGCGCGCCGCACCTCCTCGTCCTGGCGCGCGACGAGCATCGCCGCGGCCGGCACGAGCGTCATGAGCTCCCAGCAGGCGAGGAAGGTCGTGATGTCCCGCGCGGCGACGAGCCCCGCCATCGCCAGCACGAACGCGGCCGTCAGCGCCGCGAGCGCCACGGATCTTCCGCCGACGGGCAGCGCAGCGCGCGCGTATGCCAACGCGGGCAGCGCGACCACGCACAGCACCAGCAGGAAGAACCCGCTGAGGGCGTCCAGTCCGAACGCCGGGTGCACCCCGCTGCGAAACGCGGCGCCGACCGGCGCCCCGCCGGCGAAGACGACGAGCGCCGCGACCGCCGTCAGGCCCACCCCGATGCCCTGCGCCGTGAGCGATGCCCGAACGCGACCCGTCAGCGCGCCGAGCCCACCCGCAGCGACCAGACCGGCACCGGCGCAGGCGGCTGCGCCGGTCGCCGTCACGCCCCCGGCTCCGGAGCGGCAAGCGCCATCAGGCGCCATTGACTTAGAATATTCAAACCATTGAAGATCCTACTGCATGCATTCGGTCGCGGCCTGCGAGACCGGCCGACCTCGATGCAGCCGAGACAAGGAGCTGGCATGTCCCACGAACCCCAGTCCGCACCGACCCCACGGCTGCAGCCTTCGGCCTCCTACAGCGTCACGATGCGCCTGCACATCCCGCAGCAGGGAGGCGCGTTCGCGCGCGTCGCCCGCGCGATCGGCGACACGGGGGCGATGCTCGGGGCGATCGATCTCGTGCGCGTGGGATCCGACGAGGTCGTGCGCGACGTCACGGTGTCGTGCGTGGACGCCGACCATGCCGAGGCGGTGGTGCGCGCGGTGCGCGACCTCGAGGGGATTCGCGTCGACAGCGTGTCGGATCGCACCTTCCTGATGCACAAGGGCGGCAAGATCGAGGTGACTCCCAAGGTCGCGATCAAGACGCGCGACGACCTCTCGATGGCCTACACGCCCGGCGTCGGGCGTGTGTCGATGGCCATCCACGAGGACCCGGCCAAGGCGTGGACCCTGACGATCAAGGGCAACACCGTCGCCATCGTCTCCGACGGGACCGCCGTCCTGGGCCTCGGCGACCTCGGCCCGGCCGCCGCGATGCCGGTGATGGAGGGCAAGGCGATGCTGTTCAAGGAGTTCGCGGGGGTCGACGCGTTCCCACTGTGCCTCGACACCAAGGACGTGGACGAGATCGTCGGGTTCGTGCGTGCGATCGCGCCGACGTTCGGCGGCATCAACCTGGAGGACATCTCGGCGCCGCGGTGCTTCGAGATCGAGCGGCGCCTGCGCGCCGAACTCGACATACCGGTGTTCCATGACGACCAGCACGGCACTGCGATCGTCGTGCTGGCCGCGCTGCTGAACGCGCTGCGCGTCGTCGGCAAACGCCCGCAGGACATCACGGTGGTGGTCGTCGGCGCGGGAGCGGCCGGCGCGGCCTGCACGGAGATCCTGCTCGCCCAGGGCGTCGGCGACGTCATCGTGTGCAACCGGCGCGGCGCCCTCTACGCGGGCGCGGAGTACCTGGACGCCGAGCGGGCCGCGCTCGCCGAGCGCACGAACAAGCGCGGGCGGCGAGGCACCGCCGACGAGATGCTGGTGGGCGCGGACGTGCTCGTCGGGGTCTCCGGCCCAGGCGCCGTCTCGGCAGCCGCGGTGCGCCGGATGGCACCCGACGCGATCGTCTTCGCGATGGCCAACCCCGTCCCCGAGGTCCAACCGGAAGACGTCCGTGACGACGTCGCGGTGATGGCGACCGGACGCTCGGACTACCCCAACCAGATCAACAACGTGCTCGCGTTCCCGGGCGTCTTCCGCGGCGCGCTCGACGTGCGTGCGAGCGCGATCAACGAGGAGATGAAGCTCGCCGCGGCGAACGCCATCGCGCGCGCGATCCCAGCGGACGAGCTGCACGCCGACTACATCATCCCGAGCGTCTTCAACCGCCATGTCGCCGACGCGGTCGCCGAGGCGGTCGCCGACGCGGCGGTCGCCAGTGGCGTCGCGCGACGCGAGCGCGAGGCACCTACCCGCCGGTGACCCGCGACGCGGCGTGCGCCGCCCGGGCGTCTACCGTTCACGCTCATGGCACCGCGCCGCCAACCTGACGCGACCTCACCGCCCGTGCCGGCCGACACGGGGGCCGTTCACGTGCGCTCGGACCCGGTGTACGTCGTCAAGGCCCAGCTGTTCCGCGTCCTTGGTCATCCGGTGCGGATCCGCATCCTGGAGCTGCTCAGCGAAGGCGAGCGCACCGTCGGCGACCTGCAGGCTCAACTGCAGATCGATTCCAGCGGCACGTCGCAGCACCTCGCGGCGCTCCGCCAGCAGGGAGTCCTCGAGAGCCGGCGGGCCGGGGCCAGCGTCTACTACCGCATCAGGGACCCGCGCGTCTCCCAGCTGCTGGCCATCGCCAGGCAGATCCTGACCTCCGCACTCTCGGAATCACATGCCCTCCTCGGCGACCTCGCGGACGAGCCGCCGGCTCGCCCCGCTCGCCGATAGGGCGGTCATCGGTTCGGGTCCGAGACAGGGCTCGCCTCAGGCGCTCGCCGCCTGAGGATCGGGGCGCACGAGGACCGTGTCGGCGACGCGGATGATCTCGTCGACAGGCAGGTCCGCCGCCGACGCATGCCTGCGGATCGCCTCCGGACTGGTCGCCTCGTAGATGCAGACGGTGCCGACCGTGCCCGCACCCTCGTCCAGCACGTAGCTGCGGATCCAGCGCACGTCGTCCGCCATCTCCTCCTCGCCGACCCTGGTCGACCGTGCGGCGGCCTGCTCGAGCTCGGCGCCCGAGCTCCACCCGCTGCGTCGCAGGATCACGTACAGCTCCATGTTGTCCTCCCTGGTGGCTTGACTGATATGCCGACCGTACGCTCAACGGGCCGCGGCGACAACGGTGGGGGCATCTGTCCACCGAGCCGGCCCCGCCGCGCTGGTGTCGCGTCGCTCAGACGTAGCGCAGGTCGAGCGTGTCCCGGCGTCCCGACCAGCGCAGGGTGAGGCGCCAGCAGCCGGCCGCGGGAAGGTCGATGATCGACGGGCCCGGGCTGCCCGCCACCCGCCGCGCGACCGGCGTGCCGACCGGACGTGACCCGTCCATGCGCTGCGCGCTGATGCGCAGGTCCGAGCCGGGGACCGCGGCGGCGCGGGAGACCCAGAGGATCTTGTTGTTGTGGTCCCTTGCGGGCGGCGAGCGCAGCGGCTGACCCCAGAGGATCGCGGCGATGAGACCCTCCCGGCCGAGCACGTACGGCATCCTCGGCCGGGGGTCGCTGAAGCCGCCCCGCGCCCACGTCGGCAGGACGCCGACGGGCGCCCGCCCGCGGCAGGCGCCCGCGCTCGCCGGCCGCGCCCCGGGCGTCCCGTCGTCGCCCGGCACGACCGCGATGGCGACGACGGCGGAGACGAGTCCGACGGCGGCCAACAGCCGGAGACGGGGTCGACGCATGGCCCAGGACACCGTATCGCGGCCCGACGGCGCCGGAGCGACGCCGTCGCGTCAGCGGCTCTCGACCACCATCAGCGTGTTGCCGTCCGGGTCGCGGAACCAGAACATCGGCGGGACCGGATCGCCCATGCGGCTGATCTCGGCGTCGACGTCGACGCCGCTCGCCTTCATGTCCGCGTGGTCGGCTTCGACGTCGTCGGTGTGGAGCGCGATGCCCGTCTCGACGCCGCCGGCCGCCCTGCCGGGCGGCGGCGGGACGATGGCGATCGTGGTGACGGCGCCCGCCGGCGCGACCTCGACCCAGCGGTAGCCCTCGCCGAAGGGGACGTCGCCGCGCTTCTCGAAGCCGAGCGTGTCGACGTAGAACGCGATCGCGCGGTCCTGGTCGGTGACCGGGACGACGACGAGGCCGATCCTGCTGATGTGGGTCCGGGTGGTGCTCACGACGGGCTCCTCGGGTTGCGGATGGATCACACCCACTGAGACGTGCCGGCGTGGCCGAAATCATCGCACGCCGGCCGTCCCGGTCCTGCTGCGGGTGCGGCGCTCGCTACGCGACCCGCTCCGGCGGCGCCTCGGCGATGTCGTCGGCCAGGCGCGTGAGCAGCTTCTGCAGGTCGGGGTAGTCCTCCGGCGACCAGCCCTCGAGCAGCCGGCACAGCCGCTCTCGCGCACATCCGCGCAGGCGCTCCGCGACGATGTCGCCCTCGGCGGTCACGTCAGCCGCGCCCTCCGGGCTCTCCTGCACGTACCCGGACTCGAGCAGCTGCGCGCGGCCGGACTCGAGCGCCTCCAGGGGCACCGGGCGGATCGCGCGCAGGTCGGCGAACGAGGCGATCGGGTTCTCGCGGTAGCGGAACAGCATCCAGCAGGCGGCCGGCGTCAGCTCGACCCCGGTCTGCGCGGCGACCTCGGCGATGAAGGCGCGCGTCCTGTCGCGCCCGGCCAGCCGGCTCAGCGACCGCGCGATCTCGCGCAGGGAGTCGGGTGGGCGCGGCGAGGCGAACGACTCGCCCAGGCCGTCGGTCGTGACGGTCTCGCGCAGCGGGCGCTCCTGGATGAACCACGACAGCGCGAACGCGAGCACGGCGATGCCCGCCGCGGCGAGGAAGACGGTGTCCAGCGCATCGGTGAACGCATGCAGGTACGGCGCCTTGACGACCTCGGGCAGCGCCGCGACCTGCCCGGGCCGGACCTGCCCGCTCGACAGCCCGCCGCCCCCGGAGCCGGCCGGGAACGCCGCGCGCAGGTTGTCGGTCAGCTGGGCGGTGAAGACCGCGCCGAGGATCGCCGTGCCCAGCGACCCGCCGATCGTGCGGAAGAGCGTCGCTCCGGATGTCGCGACGCCGAGCAGCTCGTAGTCGACGGCGTTCTGCACGGCCAGCACGAGCACCTGCATGATGCAGCCGAGGCCCGCGCCCACGAGGAACATCTCCAGCGAGAGCACCACCGTCGTCGTCGACGTCGAGAGCGTCGAGAAGAGGAACAGCCCGACGACCATCATGGCGCTGCCGGCGATCGGATAGATCCGGTAGCGGCCCGTGCGCGTGATCAGCTGCCCGGACCCGATCGAGGTGATCAGCAGCCCGGCCATCAGCGGCAGCAGCGCCAGACCGGACTCGGTCGGGTTCAGCCCGCGCACCACCTGCTGGAAGAGCGGCAGGTAGGTGGTCGCGCCGAACAGCGCGAACCCGACGATGAACCCCATGACGCTCGCGACCGCGAACACCGGGTTGCGCCACAGGACGTTGGGCAGCACCGGCTCGGCCGCGTGCTGCTCGGCGAAGACGAAGCCGACGACGGCGAACACGGCGAGGACGCCGAGACCGACGATGAACGCCGAGTTCCAGGCGTACTGGTTGCCGCCGAGCGTCGTCAGCAGGACGAGCGCGGTCAGTGCGACGGCGAGCAGCGCGGTCCCCAGGTAGTCGATCGTGTGCGCGACGCGCGCGGTGCGGGCGGGCAGCGTGCGCTGCAGGACGATGAACGCGACCACTCCCACCGGCACGTTCACGTAGAAGATCCAGCGCCAGTCGATCTGGCTCGTGAGGAAGCCGCCGAGCAGCGGCCCGATGACCGTCGCGACGCCGAAGACGCCGCCGAACAGCCCCGCGTACCTCCCGCGCTCGCGCGGGGAGACGACGTCGCCGAGCGCCGCCTGCGAGCTGACCATCAGGCCGCCGCCGCCGAGGCCCTGCAACCCGCGGAAGGCGATCAGCTCGGTCATCGACTGCGCCTGCCCGCAGAGCACGGACCCGAGCACGAACAGCACCAGCGCGACCTGCAGCACGAGCTTGCGACCGTAGAGGTCGCCGAGCTTGCCGTAGAGCGGCATCACCACGGTCTGCGCGAGCAGGTAGGCCGTGACGACCCACGAGATGTGCTCGAGCCCGCCGAGATCGCCGACGATCGTCGGCAGCGCGGTCGACACGATCGTCGAGTCGAGCGCCGCCATCAGCATGACGAGCATCAGCCCGGCGATCACCGCGAACAGCGTCGCCCCCTCGCGTTCGGTCTCCGGCTCGGCTGCGACGGGGGCGGTGGCCATGCGGTTGCCCGACGCTACCACCGGCGTGTGTGATCGACTGCGCCAGATGACCGCGACGACGTCGAGCTTCGCCGGCGTGACCGGCACCATCGTGACGACGACCTGGACCGCGGACCACCCGCGCTTCGTCGTCCTGCTCGCCCACGGCTACGGCGAGCACGCCGGGCGCTACGGCCACGTCGCGGCGCGCCTGGTCCAGGCGGGCGCCGTGGTCGTCGCACCCGACCACGCGGGTCACGGCAGGTCCGAGGGCGAGCGGGCCAGGATCGAGGACCTGGAGCGGATCGTCGACGACCTCGGCACGCTCGACGCCCTGACGCGGGCCGCCCATCCCGGCCTGCCGGTCGTCCTGATCGGCCACTCGATGGGCGGTCTGATCGCCACGCGCTACGCCCAGCGGGGCGTCGCGCTCGACGCGCTCGTCCTGTCAGGGCCGGTCATCGGCGGCAACCCGGACATCGCGGCGCTGCTCGAGCTGCCCGAGCTTCCGCAGGTGCCGCTCGACCCGAGCGTGCTCTCACGCGACCCGGCGGTCGGCGAGGCCTACGCGGCCGACGAGCTCGTCTACCACGGGCCGTTCCAGCGCGTGACGCTCGAGGCCATGTTCGCCGCCGCCGATGCGGTGAAGGCGGGCCCGCGGCTCGGCGACGTCCCGACGCTCTGGCTCCACGGCGAGCTCGATGCGCTCGCGCCGCTGGCGGCGACGCGCCCGGCCTTCGAGGCGATCCGCGGGCCGCGCGCCGAGGAGCAGGTCTATCCGGGCGCCCAGCACGAGATCTTCAACGAGATCAACCAGGACGAGGTGCTCGACGACGTCGTGGCGTTCCTGGAACGCGTGCTCGCGGGCTGATCGGGCGACCGCGCAACACGAGCACCGCCCAGCCCGACACGATCCGGCGCCCCGTCTCGCGCATGCCCGCGCCGGCGTACGCGCCCTGCACACGGTCCGCGTCCTCCTCGAGGACTCCGGAGGCGACCAGGACCGCGGGCGGGCGCTCGAGCCGCGTCGCGATCGCCTCATGGAGCGCGAGCGGGACGTTGGCCGCGAGCGTGTCGGCGGGCGGCGGGGACTCGGCGGCCAGGTCACCGTGCCAGGCATCGACGAACACCCCGTTGCGTATGGCGTTGGCGCGCACCGCCTGCACGGCGTCGTCCTGGTTGTCGACGGCGGCGACCGGCGCCCAGCCGAGCCTGGCGGCGGCGATCGCGAGCAGCCCCGCCCCGCAGCCGAGGTCGGCGAAGGACCCCGCCGGGTCGAGCGCGCACAGCGCCTCCAGACAGGCGCGCGTCGTCGGATGTCCGCCGGAGCCGAAGACGCGGCGGTGCTCGAGGACGATGTCGATCAGGCCCTCGGCGGGTACCGGCGCCCACAACGGGCGGATGGCCAGGCGCCCGCCGATGACGAGCGGCTCGTGGTCGGCGATGCGGCGCGCGGGCCAGTCGTCGGGGATGTCGCGCTCGCGCAGCGAGCCGCCCCACCGGCCCGCGGCGGCGGCTACGGCGGCGGCCGCAGGCATCTCTGCGGCGTCGCCCCGCACGCGCAGCTCGACGTCCTCGCCGCGGGGCACCTCGTGCACGCCGTGCGGCGCGAGCACGAGCAGGTCGTCGAGCACGGCTTCGACCGCGGCCGCCGGCACGCGGACGGCGAGCTCGCGCATCAGCGCGCCCGCCGCACGATCGCCTGTCCGGTCACCTGCACGGTGCCGCGCTCCAGGACCCGCAGCGTCGCGAGCACGACCCGCACCTCGACGGCGTCGTCCTCCTCGCCGAGCGTGAACGTCAGCTGATGGTGGCCCGGGCGCAACTGCAGCGTCTCGAGCTCGTCGTCGAGCACGATCACCGGGCGGGGGTAGCCCTCGGAGTCGAACACGAGCGTCCCGGGACTGAGGTTGCGCACGATGACGCGGACGTTGTCCGGGACGATCACGACGTCGAGCCGGAAGAGCCCCGGGGCGTGCAGCACCGCGACGCGGGCGCCCTCGAATGCCTCGACCGCATGCGACAGCACGAGCCCGTCGCCGGGGAGCCGGGTCGACAGCGTCGTCACGGCGTCCCCACGATGGCCTGGCCGACGAGCGTGCGCACGCCGCCCGTGAAGGAGGACAGGGTGAGCGTGATCACCTGTGCGCCGCCCTCGCCGACGATCTGCAGCGGGCGGACCGACCCGTCGGCGAACGAGAACGTGTCCGTGCCTCCGGCGGCGATCGTCGAACCCGCAGCCTTGCCGTCGCCGTTGACCATCAGCGGCCGACTCGAGGTGTTGGTCAGCGTGACGTTGACGGACCCGCCGGCGGGGTCGGCGCTCGCGCTGACGCGCAGCAGCCCGATCAGCGCGAAGAGGTCCGCGCCGGCGCTGCCGAGCGTCAGGTTCGCGGTGATCACCTGGCCGTGGCCCTGCACGAGCTGGCTCGGGCTGAGGCCGTCGAGCTTCAGCGCGTTGTCGGCGCTGTCGCCGCGGTGCATGAAGGTGCTGTCCGCCTCGCCCTTGATGTAGACGTCGACCTTGTGGACGAGGTTCCCCGCGTCGAGGCTCGTCAGCGAGGACATGATCGTCGCGACGAACTCCTTGTACTCCTTGTAGGAGGGCACCTCGTGGACCTTGAGGTCCTTGAACAGCAGCGAGTGGTTCCTGATCTGCGCCGAGCCGACCGCGCTGCGGGGGACCGACGCCGACGCGGCGTGCGGCTCGGACGAGGAGGGGTTGGAGAGGCTCGCCTGCGCCTCGATGCCCAGACCGGCGAGCAGGCCGAACAGGGCCATCGTCACCCCCGCACGCATCGCGGTGAACCGTCGCCTGATGGAGCTGGCCATGCCGACCTCCCGCCTACGCCTTGGGGTTCTGGATGCCCACGATCTTCTGCACCGCCGGCAGGCCGCTCCCGCCCCCGGACGTCGTCGTCTGCCAGGTCTTCGCGACGAGCGTCAGGGTCTCCGTGGGCGTGGTGTCACGGCTGCTGACCGTCGCCTCGTCCGAGACGATCTGCGCGCTCTTGAGCTTCAGCGTCGTCCCTGGCGCCGTCGTCCCCGGCTTGTAGATCACGATCGTCGCGATGTCGAACCCGGTCCCCCTGCCGATCGCCGCGGCGAGCTTCGGGCTCGACGAGTCGAGGTGCTTGGTCACCTTGATCTCTGTTGCGGGCACCTTCGTGCGCGCAGAGCCACCGGCCTGGCTGCCCGGACCGGTCGCGATCGTGCTGACGTCGAAGAGGTCGGCCCGCACGGTGGTCTTCGGACCCTCGGTGAGCGTCAGCGTGCCCACGGGGCCGCCCGCGGGCGCCGCCGCGGGCTGCTCGATCGTGGCGGTCCCGTTGGCGCCGGCCGGGCCCTGCGGGCCGGCGGGACCGGCGGTGTTCCACGCGAGGGTGGCCTCCGGCGATCCCGCGCCCGCCGGCGGGTTGCACGCCTGGCCGGCGCTCGGGTCGATGATGCGCACGTTCGGGGCGCCTGCCAGGGGAGCGCCGCCCGGCGCGGTCAGGTAGCAGGCGTGGATCACGCCGTCCCCGCCGGGAACGCTCGCGACGGCGATCGCGGCGCCGACGCCGAGGCTGACTGCAGCGACCGCCAGCACGACGCGCGCGCGAGAAGAGTGGGCGATCCGAGCGGTGGGGCGAAGGCGCAGATGGCGCATCACGGGGAGTCCTCCCGTTGCCGCGAGATGCTGGACCGCGAGGGCATCGTACGTCGCCCGGTGGGCTCCCTCAACGGGTGTTGCAGCGAGCCGGATTCGCTCGCTGCGAGAGGGCCGCGTAACGTCTGCGGTCCGCGATTCGTCTCAATGGCATGTCGATCCGTCAGATCCTCGTCGCCGCGCTGACGGCGGCCGCCGCCCTGCCGGCCGGCGTCGCCCAGGCCACACCGCACTGGTCCTCGCCCAAGCAGGTCGTCGGGCCGCCCGCCGACCCCAACGCGGCCTTCGTCGGTTCGCCGCAGGTGCGCGCCTTCGGCGACGGCCGCCTGCTCGCCTTCACCACCGACGGCGCCGACCCGCTCGCCGTCACCGGCACCATCGGCTCGGGCTTCTCGGCGCCCGCCAGGCTCGGCGCCGGCTCGTCTGGGAGCGTCGCGGGCGACGTCGGCGCCGACGGCACCGCCGTGGCCGCGTGGACGAGCGCCGGCCACGCCGAGGTCGCGATCGACCCGCCCGGCGGAGCGTTCGCCGCCGCCACCGAGCTCCCCGGGGAGGGCGTCAACGCCATCGACGCGACCGTCGCGAGCGACGGCTCGGTGGTCGCCATCTACCGCACCCACGGCAAGGACGGCGTCTACCAGGCGCTCATCGCGACGGCGCCGAAGGGCGGCGGGTTCGGCGCGCCACAGGTACTCGAGTCCGGCAGGTCCGGCATCGGTGCCGTCGACGTCGCCGCGTCGCCGGGCGGCGCGGTCGGCGCCGCGTGGACGCGCATCTCCTCCGTCTACCGCGCGCGCGCCTCGCTGCGGCCGCCGGGGGCGGCGCAGTTCGATGCTCCCCAGGTGCTCTCCAGCTCACCCAGGGCCGACATCGAGACGCGGATCGCCTTCACCGCCGACGGCACCGCCGTCGTCGCGTGGGCCAACCCCGACGGCGGGCAGTTCGCGCTCCGCGGCCCGCAGGACACGCGGTTCGGTGCCCCCTCGCCGCTGGGGCACCCCGCCTACTCGATCGATCTGGAGCCGACGCCACAGGGCTCGGTGGCCATCGCGCTCGCGGGCGACGGCAACGTCTACGCCGGCGCGCTCGGCGCGGGCGGCTTCGGCCTCACGACGGTCGGCACCGCGCCCGGCAACGTCCCGCCGATGCCCGCGATCGCCGCCGACGGCGGCGGCACCGTGCGCGTGCTCTACGCCGACTCCACCAGTGGCGAGGTCCGCGCCTCGACGCTCGGCGGCGCGACGACGGTGATCGGCTACGGCAAGCCCGGCACGTTGTCGGCGGTCGCCCTGACGGCGGTCGGCGCCGGCTCTGCCGCGGCGCTCTGGCACGACGCCCAGGACGGCATCTCTGCGGCGACCTTCGGCGACGACGCACCGGTCGCGGGCGGCCCCGGGTCCGCGCCCGGCGCTCCCGACCGCAGGGCGCCCAAGGTCAGCATGAAGAGTGCGACCTCGCTCCGCGTATCGCGCGCCGTGACGTCGCTCGCGGTCCGCATTCGCTGCGACGAGGCCTGCGGGATCGGGATCCAGAGCGACCTGCGCGCGACGGTCAGGGGCAAGCGCCTCGTGGCGCCGCTCCCGTTCATCGACTACCGCCGGGCCAGGCTGCGGGCCGGCACCCAGACGGTGACGGTGAAGTTGAACTCCGGCGCTCGCAGCGATCTGCGCCGGGCCTTCGCTGCGAAGCAGGCGGCGACGGTGATCCTGCGCATCAGCGCCCGCGACGGCGCCGGCAACGTGGGGACGAAGACGCTGCGCGTGACGCTGCGCGAGACGAAGAAGCGGGCGAAGCGGTAGTCGTGCGCGGCAGGCTCAGAGCGCCCGCATGCGGTTGTTGCGCGCGTTGTGCTCGACCTCGGCGAGGCCGAGGTGCTCCATCAGCGGCGGGACGTAGTTGGCGAACCGCCCGCGCAGACCCTTCTTGAGCCCGTACCAGCCGCCGACGGGGTTGTCGGCGGCACGCGCCCAGGCCTCGACGGTCCCCTCGCGCGCGGGCTTCTGCTCGTCGGCGCTGCCCAGGGGCATCCAGTCGCCGTGCGCCACGAGCATCGCGTGCAGGTCCTCCAGGCAGCGCAGCCGATAGCTCAGGCGCGTCGTGCCGACCGTGCACACGAGCGCCGGCGGGTCGGCAGCCTCGTCGCGGTGGAGCTGGAAGGCGCCCCCGCCGCTGGGGGTGCTGAGCCGCCAGGGATCCTCCGCCGTTCCGTCGCCCTCGACGTTCGATGTCATGGGCCGACGCTACCGCAGGCGCCCGGTGAGCAGCCCGGCGTGGGCCAGCCGCGCGAGGCGGTCGCGCAGCACGCCGTAGGAGCGGCGCTCCTGCAGCCGCGAGCTCAGGAACGCCGAGTCCCAGGTGAACGGCGCGGTGGGGGCGACCCAGTTGTAGAAGTAGATGCGCTGGATGCGCCCGCTGACGCGGCGGATCGTGTCGAACAGGTACGCGGTGGCGTTCGCCGCGTGCGTGAAGCCCTCCGGGATGACCGTCGTGCTCGCGTTGTGCCGCGCGACGAGGCCGCCGGTCTCGGTCAGCCACAGCTGTCCCTGTGTCGCGGCGAGCATCTGACGGGTGAAGCGCGTCGTGTAGCGGTTGGCGTCCAGGTAGTTGTGCAGGCCCCAGCGCGTCGGCTGCACGGT
>JADGPM010000052.1 GCA_017882425.1 Solirubrobacteraceae bacterium | reverse complement strand
TGACGCCGGCACCGGTCAGCTGATCGGCGAGCGTCACGGTCTTCGCCGGGTACACGCAGCCGTCGCCGCTGACCAGCCCCGACGTCCTGGCGATCGTCCCCGGCTTGACGTCGACGTACTGCGGGCACTCGGTGAGCGTCGTCGCGTTCGGCGCCTGTCCGCTGATCAGCGCGATGCCGTTGGCCAGCGAACCCGGGGCGACCGAGGAGTAGTTCGTCAGCAGCGTGCCCTGCGCGGCCAGCTCGCCGGCGAGGTAGGGATCGTCGGTCGGCTGGGCGGGGTAGGCCGTGTCGACCGTCTGGCCGGTCAGCGGGATCACCCAGACGTGCTTGACGGGAGCGGGGGGCTTGCCGGAGCTGGGCACGGTCGTCGTCGTCCCGCTGCCGCTGGTGCCGGTCCCCGAGCCGCCGGTGCCCGTTCCCGAGCCGCCGGTGCCGGATCCGCTCGTGCCCGTCCCGGAGCCCGACGAGGTGGTGGTCGTGCCGGAGGTGTCGACCGGCGTGACGCTCGTGTCGGTCAGCGCGGTCGTGTCCGCGGACGTGCTCGAGCTGCCGGTCGTCGAGCCGCCCGAGCCCGTCGTCGATGAGGACGTGTCGGCGCTCGTCGCCGGCGTCGTGGTGGTCGCGGGCGCGGGGTTCTGCGCGACCACGATGCGCCGCTGGGCGGCGAGACTCGAGGTGGAGTCCGGGCCTGCGGCGATGCCGACGGCCACGCCGAAGCCCAGCACCAGCAGGGCTGCGGCGGCGGCGACGCGGGGCCGGCCGAGCGCCAGGGCGGCCGCGGGCAGCGCCGCGTCCTCGGCGGCCGGGACGCCGACGACACCGGCCACGCCGCCGGGCTGCGTGACGACGCCCGGCGCGTTCCCGCGCGCGAGCGCGACCGGGTCCAGCCGCGGCGCGCCGCGGCGCGTCCCGCACTCCAGGCAGTAGCGCTGGTCACCTGCGAGCGGCGCGGCGCACGTCCGGCAGGGCTCCCCGTCGGGGCCGAGCGTGGGGGCGTGGACGGTCGTCGCAGGCATGGCGAGGTCGCCCGGGCGGGACCGGACGCGGACATCATGCGGGCGCCGGATGGACGCGATGTGAACGGTTGGTGACGGCCGGCAGGAGGCCGCCCGGAGGGTTCACGGCATCTTCACCGCCCGTGCACGAGCGCTTCACATCCTGCCGCCGGGCCGCCATGACACTGCTCGTCGCCTGTGTCGCCAGGAGACCCTCTCCGTGCGGCCTCGATGTCTGTGAAAGGAGTCTCGTACATGAATCGCAACCGCCTGATCGGCGTCTGCGCCGCCGTGGCCGTCGGCGCGACCGCCATCCCGGCTGCCGCCTCGGCGGCCCCCGTCATCACGATGAGCGGCTCGACCTCGGTCGCCCCGCTGGCGACGCTGCTGGCCAAGGCCTACATCCAGAAGTACCCCGGCCGCGTGAAGTTCAAGCTCGCCCAGGGTGGCTCGGACGTCGGCGTCGCCGACGTCGCCGCCGGCCGCGTCTCGATCGGCAACTCGTCGCGCGATCCGAAGCCCAGCGACCCGGGTGGCCTGTTCTTCAACAAGATCGCCAAGGACGCGATCTGCATCATCACGAACCCGGGCAACCCGATCGCGAATCTCTCCCAGGACCAGATCCAGGCGATCTTCTCCGGCAAGGTCCGCGACTGGAGCGACGTCCCCGGCTCGAACATCTCCGGCACGATCGACGTGACGGTCCGCACGCCCGCCTCGGGCACGCAGGACGCCTTCCAGAAGATCTTCCTCGGGTCCAGTTCCGTCACCGGGGCCGCTTCGGCCAAGGCCTCGAACGGCCTCGTCCAGCAGGCGGTCAAGTCGGACAAGAACGCGGTCGGCTACGTGTCGCTCGACTTCGTCGCGGGCACCAACGCCGCCGCGTACAACGGCGTCGCGTGCAACCTGCGCAACGCGAAGTCCGGCGAGTACGGCGGCGTGCGCAACTTCTGGATGGTCACGCGTGGCCGCCCCGTCACGGGCAACCCGATCCAGAAGTTCATCACCTGGGTGCAGAACTCGAACAACGCCCAGAAGATCGTCGGCACGCACTGGGTGCCGCTGAAGTAGATGCTGGAACGGCTCCGTGAGCCCTGGACGGACCGGCGCGCCGAACGAGTGCTCGGCGCGCTGGCCTGTCTGGTGCTGCTGATCATCATCTTCATGATCGTCTTCGTGGCGATCCGCGCCTGGCCGTCGTTCCGCGAGAACGGGCTCTCCTGGTTCTCGGCGAAGGGAAACGTCGACGCCCAGCTCAGCCGGATGGTGAACTCCGGGGCCAACCCGACGAAGGCCGACTACCGGATCGGCGTCTGGCCGCTGCTCTACGCGACGATCCTCACGACCGTCATGGCGACGGCGCTCGGGCTCGTGTTCTCGCTGCTGTCCGCGATCTTCATCGTCGAGTTCGCGCCCGAGGGCATCCGCCGCCTGATCGTCCCGATCGTGCGGCTGCTCGCCGCCGTCCCGTCGGTCATCTACGGGCTGATCGGGATCCTCGTGCTGACGCCCTTCGTCGGCAACCACCTGATCTCCCCGGGGCGCAAGAAGTCCGTGGAGTTCGTGATCCAGCTGTCCGGGACGAGCCTGCTCGTGGCCGTCGTCGTCCTCACGATCATGATCACGCCGATCATGATCGCGATCACGGTCGACGGGCTCTACGCGATCCCCCGCTCCTGGAAGGAGGGTGCCGTCGCCCTCGGCGTCAACCGCTGGCGCGCGATGTGGACCGTGACCGTGCGCGCCGCCCGTCCCGCGATCATGGCCGGCGCCGTCCTGGCGACCGCCCGCGCGCTCGGCGAGGCGATCATGATCTCGATGGTCTCGGGTTCGAAGGGCTTCGCCCCGAACCCCGCCGACGGCCTGACGTTCATCTTCGAGCCGATCAAGACGCTCGCGTCGAACATCGTCGAGAACTCCGAGTCGATCAACGCACCGGCGATGCAGGCGACGCTCTACGCGATGGCGCTGCTGCTCCTCGTCGGCGGCTTCGTGCTGTCGCTCGCGAGCTGGATCGCCAAGCAGCCGCTGAAGAAGTACGGGACGCGGGCCTGATGGCGACCTCGACGCGTCCCCCAGCGCTGCCGCCGCTGCAGCGGTCCGGCCCGCAGGCCCCGCGCAGGCGCCGCGCGAACGAGTCGATCTCGACCTGGCGCTGGACCGACCGCATCGGCTACGTCCTGATGTGGGCCGCCGGCCTGCTCGTCTGTGCGATCGGCCTGAGCATCGTCGGCTACATGATGTTCCGCGGGATCCAGTACCTGCGCCCGTCGCTGATCTTCAGCCACCCGCAGGCCGAGCTTGACCAATCCAAGACGGGCGGCTTCCTGGACCCGCTGCTCGGGACCGTCCTGCTGACGATCATCGGCATCGTGATCGCCGTGCCGGTCGCGGTGGGCGCCGCGACATGGATCGTCGAATACGGCCGGCCGAGCTGGCTGGCGCGGCTCGTCGACTCGGGCATCGAGATCATCGCCGGGACGCCCGACATCGTCATCGCCCTCTTCGGCCTGGTGCTCTTCCAGCAGGGCATCTTCGGGTGGATGTCCTTCACCGCCCAGGGCGGGGCCGTGTTCGGGCGCTCGTTCCTGACGGCCGGCTGCATGATGTCGCTGATCGCGATGCCGATGGTGTTCGCCGCGACCCGCGAGGGCCTTCAGGCCGTGCCGGGCCATGTGCGCGAGGCCTCCTACGCGTTGGGCAAGACGAAGGCGGCGACGATCCGCCGCGTCCTGCTGCCGTCGGTGAAGGCGAACATCTCCACCGGCGCCGCGCTTGGCATGGGCCGGATCGCGGGCGACACGGCGATCGTCGTGGTGCTCCTCGGAGCGACGCTGACGCTGGATTCCGAGGGCAGCGTGCCCGGCCTGAAGGTGCTCAAGGGCACGGGCGGGACGCTGACGAGCTACGTCTACAACAACTCTCCCGCCGGCGAGGGGAACGCGCCCGAGAAGGCGTACGCGGCGGCGTTCGTCCTGCTTCTGATCGTGGTCGCGCTGAACTTCGCCGTCGACCTGATCGCGCGCAGCGGCGCGAAGACGGGGCTGGAGACATCGAGGCTGGGGGCGAAGTGATGATCGACCGCGACGAACAGCCGGCCGGGATGCGGGATGCGAGCGATCCGCGCGGCGAGATCCTGCCGCCGCCCGTGCGGCGCATCCGGGTCGACGGGCCGCCGACCGTCGCGCTGCCCCCGCACGCGGAGGCCGCCATCGACGGCGACGGGCTCAGCGCCACCACGCTCCCCGGCGGCACGATGCCGGCCCGCCCGCAGCGCGGCGCACCCGGGCGCGAGCGCATGTCGCTGAACAGGCTCAGCGTGTTCTACGGCGACAACGAGGCGGTCAAGGGCGTCTCGCTGTCGATCCGCGAGGGCGAGGTGCTCGCGCTGATCGGCCCCTCGGGCTGCGGCAAGACGACCCTGCTGCGCACGCTCAACCGGCTCACGGAGCTGACCCCGAGCGCCCGCCGCGCCGGCGTCATCCGCATCGACGGGACCGACGTCGACGACATCGAGGTGACGGCGCTGCGCCGGCGCGTCTCGATGGTCTTCCAGCAGCCCAACCCGTTCCCCATGTCGATCTTCGACAACGTCGCCTACGCGCTGCGCGAGCAGGGCTCCAAGCGCCCCCACAAGAAGACCCTCGAGCCCTACGTCGTCGAAGCGCTCGGGCGCGCGGGCCTGCTCGAGGAGGTCAAGGACAAGCTCGACCATCCCGCGCTGCGCCTGTCCGGCGGCCAGCAGCAGCGGCTGTGCATCGCGCGGGCGCTGGCCGCGGGGCCCGAGGTCCTGCTGATGGACGAGCCGTGCTCGGCGCTCGACCCGAAGTCCACCGCCGTGATCGAGGATCTGATCGTCGAGCTGCGCAGCACCCTGGCGGTCGTGATCGTGACGCACAACCTCCAGCAGGCCTACCGCGTCGGCGACAACGTCGCGTTCATGTACCTCG
>JADGPM010000051.1 GCA_017882425.1 Solirubrobacteraceae bacterium | reverse complement strand
CGAGCTCGCGCAACAACGCGTACTTCAGCCGGCCGAGCGCCGGTGCCTGGCACCACTACGCGTTCGTCTTCGACACGACCGCTGCGCCCGCCCAGCAGATCACGCCCTACGTCGACGGCGTCCCGGTGTCGTACACCAAGACGGCCAGCGGCTCGCCGGCGGCGTTCACGAGCTCGACGCTCTACATGATGTCGCGCAACGCGTCCGCGCTGCTCGGAGCCGGCTCGCTCGACGAGGTCGCGGTCTACCGCGCGGCGCTGGGCGCGTCGACGATCGCCGCCCACTACGCCGCGCGCTGACCGCACGAGTACAGGGGGGTCTCGCCCGTTAGTGGGTCGAGATGCCTCAGGCCACCGCAACGAGCGCGCCCGCTGTCCCGGCGCTGCCGACCACCAGCACGACCACCCATTCCGCGCTCGGCAGCCACGCCGTCCGCACCAAGCACGCGCAGGGTGGCCGCCTCATGGCCGCCGCGACGTTCGCCATGGCGGCGGCCTCGGCGATCCAGGCGCTGCTCTACCTCGACTCGTTCGGCGTGAACAGGCGCACGGACGGCTTCTTCGCCGCATTCGCGCTGTACGCGGTCGCCGGCGTCTTCACGCAGAGCATCCGCGTGACCGTCGCCCCGATGCTCGTCGGTGAGCGGCCGCGGCTGACTCCGGCGCGGCTCGGCGGCATCCTCGTGCTCTTCGCCGGAGCGGCGCTGCTCGTGACGTGGCCGCTCGCGCACCTCACCGCTCGCGTGCTCGCTCCGGGCCTCGGGCCCGCCGCCCGCGAGGTGACTGCGCAGGCGCTGCCGATCCTGGGCGGGGCGATCGCTTTGCAGCTCATCGCGGCCGGCGCGGCGACGCTGCTCGTCATCGCCGACGCCTACCGGCGCGTCGCTGCGGCGTACGCCGGTGGGGCGGCTGCCGGCGTGGTCGCGTTCCTCGTGCTGCGTGGACCCGCCGCCGAGCAGGTGCTCGGCTGGTCGATGCTCACCATGGCGGCGGTCACCACGGCGATCATGCTTCCGCCGGCGCTCGCGGCCGTGCGCGGCCATGAGCGCCGCACATCGCCCGCCGTCGCCGTGCGCGACACCGGCGCGCTGCTCTGGCGCACCGTCGCCTACCTCGTCTTCTACGGCCTCTGGCTCGTCACACTCGCCGCGGTCAGCGGCTACCAGTCGGGTGCGGCGACGATCCTGTCCTATGCGTATCTCTACGTGAGCTACCTCGTCGCGGGCACCGGCGTGGCGATCGGGCAGACGCGGGTGGCGGACATGGCGCGCGCGGCGCGCTCGGGCGACGCCGTCCTGCGTGAAACGGTGCCCTCGGGCTTCCGCTACGCGCTGCTCGTGTGCGCACCGGCGATCGCCGGGCTCGTGCTGATCGGTGCCCGCCTCGCCCACGCGGTCGTGCCGGCGAGCCTCTCCGCGGCCGACGCGAAGCTGCTCGCGCGCGACGCGCTCCTGCTCTATCCGTGGTGCCTCGCCGCCCTGCTCGTCAGCCTGCTGCTGCCCGCGATGTATGCGCTCGGCCGGGTGAGGCGCGTGAACGCGCTGGCGGCCGTGGCGCTCGTTGCGCAGATCGGGGCGACGGTGCTCGGCGACGCCATCGCAGGGCCGGACGGCGCCGTGCTCGCTGCCGCGACCGGGGGCGCGGTCCTCGCGGCCGGCATGCTGGCCGCCGAGCGCCGCGCGGCGCCGGCGATTCTCAGCGAGGTCGCCCTCGACACCGCGCGCTTCACCGTCGCCGCGTTCGGGGCCTTCGGCGTCGCCGCTGCACTGGCCGCGCTTGTCGGCCGCTCGGCCGCCGTCCTCGCGGTCGCGGGGGTGCTCGGCGCCGCCCTGTACGTCGGAGCGCTCCTCGTCCTCGCTCCGCGCCAGGTCCGGGTGCTGCTGAGCGGCACCACCGAGGACTAGCGTCGTGCGTTCGAGGACCCGCGGGGAACGCCGCCGCCAGGACACCACGTGCCCGTGACGGCGACCGTCACGACGCCGGCCCCGGTCGCCGGTCCGCCTCCGGAGGTGCCGGGCTCGGAGCTTCGCGAGGCGACGCTCGAGGGTGTCCGCTGGGTCGGCTTTGCGCGCATCGGAGCCGAGGTGATCGCGCTCGCCTCCGCGGTGCTGCTGGCCCGGCTGGTCTCGCCCGCCCAGTTCGGGCTGCTCGCCGTCTCGATCATCGTCCGCGAGTTGGCGCTCATGATCGCCAACGAGACCATCGGTTCGCCGCTCGTGCAGCGCCGGGAGGTGACGCGGGCGCACCTGGAGGTCGCGGTGTTCATGGCCCTGATACTGGGGGTCACGCTGACGCTCGCGACGCTCGTTGCCGCGCCGCTCGTCGTCGAGCCGCTGTTCGGGCCGGCTGAGGCGAATCTCTTCCGGCTCTTCGGTCCCGCGTTCGCCTTCGCCGGCGTCATGATCGTGCCGCTTGCGATCCTCCAGCGGGCGCTCGACTTCCGGCGGCAGTCGATCGTCGAGCTCATCTCCGTGGTCGTCACCTCGTTCGTGGCCGTCGCGCTGGCCTTCGCCGGCCTGGGCGCGAAGGCGTACGTGATCGGGGCCGTCCTGGGGATCGCCGTCGCAGCCGTCGCGTACACCGCGATGACGCGCCCGCCGCGCCCGCGCTGGCACGGGCGCGAGGCGCGCGAGCTCCTGTCCTTCGGCGTTCCGGCCGCTGCGGCCGGGCTGGCCGGAGTCGGCTACCGCAACGCGGACTACCTCGTCCTCGGCGCGCGGGTCAGTCCGCTGCAGGTCGGGTACTACTACCGGGCGTTCACGCTCGGGGTGGAGTACGAGAACAAGATCAGCGGGATCGTCTCGCGGGTCTCGTTCCCGGTCTACGCCCGCACCGCCGGCCTCGACCAGATGCGTGCGATCAGGGAGCGCGTCGTGCGCGCGAACGCGGTGCTCATCTGGCCGCTGCTCGCGGGCTTCGTCGTCCTCGCACCGGTGCTCATCCCCTGGGTCTTCGGCGCGCGATGGGAGCCCGCCGTCGCGCCCGCGCAGGTGCTCGCGGTGGCCGGCATGGCGGGCACGGTCCGCGCCGGGACCAGTCCACTGCTCCTCGCGGCGGGTCACCCGCGGGCGCTGCTGCGCATCTCGGTCGCCGAAGTGGTGTGCTACGCCGCCGCAGTCTTCGCCGCGTCCTCGCACGGGATCCTGACCGTCGCGATCGTCGTCAGCGTGTTCCAGGTGCTCGCCCTGGTCCTCGTCTACCTGCTCGTGCTCGGTCCGCAGCTGGGCGTCGGCGTGCGCGCGCTGGCCCGGGATCTGGCGCCGGCGGGCATCAGCTGCCTCGCCCTGGCGGGGGTCGGCGCGGCGCTCGCGGCGCTGTGTGACCCCCTGCCGGTCCTGCCGTTCCTGCTCGTGACCGGGACGGGTGCGACGCTCGCCTACGGGATCGCTCTGCGGACGCTGTTCCCTGCGGCCTGGGCCGACGTCCGGATGCTCGCCGACCGCATCCGCAGGCGCTGACGTCCGACTCCGCTCGCGCCCGGGCCGCGCCGCGGTCAGGCGGGGGCGTGTGCGTGTGCTGGTGCGCCGGCCGCCGCCTCTGCGAGAAGCTCGGCCTCCGCGGCGCGAACGTCGCGGAGGCGGTAGCGCTCGCGCAGGCGCTGCGCGCCCGCTGCTGCGAGGGACGCCCTGAGCTCAGGATCGCCGGCCAGGCGCTCGAGCGCGGCCTGCAGCGCGGCGCTGTCGCCGTAGGGCACCAGCAACCCGGCCTCGCCGTCTCCGGCGACCTCCCGCTGGGAGGGCGTGTCGCCGAGGATCACCGGCGTTCCGGCCGACCACGCCTCGAGCGTCGTCAGGCCGAAGGACTCCGCGCGCGAGGGTGAGGCGAAGACATCGAGGTCGCCGAGCAGGTCGGCCTTCTCCTGCCGGGAGAGGTCGCTGACGATCACGACGCGCTCGCGTGCACCGTCGGGCAACGCCGCGGCGCGCTGCTCGAGTTCGCCGCTGTACGACGTTCGCGCGCCGCCGATCGCGAGAAATGCATCCGGGTGCCGTCCAGCCAGTCCGACGAAGGCCGCGAGGAGGCTGTCGAGGCCTTTGTGGGCGCCCTGCTGGCCGACGTATCCGGCGAGCAGCGCGTCGCGCGGGATCGCATGGGCCGCGCGGAAGGCGCCGCGGCGTGGGGCGGGCCCGTCCTCGTCGATTCCGTGTGGGATGACGCGAACGCGTTCGTCGGGGACGCCCTTCGCGAGAAGCCAGTCGCGCTCGGCCGAGGTGCGCGCGACCGTGGCGTACGAGCGGGCGACGAGGTCGATGAGACAGCGGCGGTCGAAGTTCCAGCGATCCTCGGTGTGGATCTGCGGGATCAGGACGACCGGCACGGCGGGGTCTCGGCGAGCGAACGCATAGCGCATGTGGTTGAGCGGGAACGACGATGCGCAGATGACGTCGGCCGGCAACTCGCGCGCCAGCCGCCGCATCGGCGGCGAGATCGGACCGCTGTACAGCGTCCGCAGCCGGTCTTCGCCGGGCAGCCGCAGGCGCCACGCGGCGCTCTGGGCGATCCGCAGGAACGGCGCGTAGCGGGTGGTCACCGGGCAACGGTCGATTGCCACGCCCTCCCGCACCTCATCGGGCGGTGTCGGCACGCGGGGCTGGGAGCCGTCCGTGAAGCCCGTGATGGTGACCCGGTCGGTCGTCAGGACGCGAACGTCGAACCGCCCGTCGCGAACCAGGTGCTCGCACAGCCCCGCCATCGCGAGCTCCACGCCGCCGACCGCCGGCGGGTAGCAGTGGACCATCGCCAGGACCCGCACGGCAGCGTCGCCGCCCGTCTGGACGGCGGTCATCATCGTGTCCGGGCTGCGGTCAGGTCGTCGACCAGCCCCAGGTACCGGCGGCGCTGCCGGGCCCACGAGAACCGGCTCAGCGTGGCTGCGGCGCTCGCGCCGCGCAGGAGCGCTGCGGCTGGGTCGTCGAGGGTCGCGCGGATCGCCGCGGCGAGACTGTGCGCGTCACCCGGCTCGGCGAAGGCGATGTCCCGGCAGCCCATGTGCCGCTCGATGCCGGGCAGCCGCGAAGCGATCGCGGGCAGGCCCATGTGGACGTACTCGAGGAGCTTGACCGGCAGAAGGAGCTCGGTGAAGTCATCACGCAGCGTCGGCACAACGCCCAGGTCCGCCCGTTCGAGCTCCGCGGGGATGGCGGCGAGGGCCACCGCCGCCGGGGCGACGTCGATGCGCGCGCCTGCGCCGTTCAGCCGCTCGGCGAGCGCGATGATCCGCACGCGGTCGTCGTCGCCGGTGCCGCACACGCGCAACTCGACGCCGGAGCCCAGCGCCGCGACCGCCTCGAGCAGGACGTCGACGCCGAACCGCGGCGCGAGACCGCCGTGGTAGAGGATTCGCACCGGACGGCCCTGGGGCAGCGGCCTGGGCTGCCGCTGCGGCCCGAACAGGCCCTCGTCTGGCGAGTTCATGACGACGGTGATGCGACCACGGCCGACCCCGCGCAACTCCAGGCGCTCGCGGAACACGTCGGTCACGGTGATGACGTGCTGGGCGATGGCCGCGGAACCGCGCTCCTCCAGGATGACCGCGCGGACGGCGGGATGGCTCGCGGAGCGGCCGAAGCGGGTCGCGAACAGCTCGGGGAAGGTGTCGTGCACGTTGAGGATCAGCGGCACGCCGCGCAACCGCGGCGCCAGGCCGGCGAATGCGACCGCGTCGGGCATGTTGTGTGCCTCGACGAGATCGAAGCGCAGCCGGCGGTCGAGCGCGGCGACCTTCATGAACGCCGCGGCGACGAAGTGCGCGTAGCCCCCGAGGTACCCGGCCGCGCCGCCGGAGGCCTTCTCACGTCCTGCGCGGTGCACGATGATCCGCCCGTCGCCGCACGCGAGCTCGGCGTCGGCTGAGAGGCAGACGAGATGCACCTCGTCGCCCCGCTCGGCGAGCGCGCGCGCCTGTCGCTGGATCCGCGAGTCGACGTGAAAGTCCGAGTGGTGGATCATGCACACGCGCAGCGCCGCGCGGCGCGGCGCCGGGGCGACCGCGGACTCAGGCGGCGTCGCGACCGCGGGCATGACCGTCGGCATCGAAACGCGCCGGGACGATCGGCGCGCCCCCGGCGGCCAGCGAGGCCTCGGCAGCCTCCATCGCGGCGACGACCTCGAGCCCGAGCTGGGCGGACGAGGCTGGGGTGGCGCCCGTCCGGATGCAGTGGGCGAAGTCCGCGAGCTCGAGCGCGAGCGGCTCGGCGGCTTCGATCCTCGGGCTGATGACGTCGCCCGTGCGGTACGTGAGCTGGAACTGCCCGAAGGTCGGTGGGGCGCTCTCGTCGACGTCCAGGCCGCGGTCGAACACGCGGACGGGCTCGTCACCGGCGGTGTCGTCGTAGATGACCATCCGCCGGCTCCCGACGACGACGGTCTGGCGCATCTTGCGCGGCGCCAGCCACGAGAGCTGGACGTTGGCCGTCGCGCCACAGGCGAAGCCCAGGCCGATGAACGCGGTCTCCGGCACGGCTGCGTGGAAGACGCTGCGCCCGTGCGCGTGGACCTGCGTGACCGACGTCCCGAGCCAGTGCACGAGCATCGAGAGGTCGTGCGGAGCCAGGTCGCGGATCACGCCGTCGGGCTGGTACTTGCCGAGGTTCATCCGCGTGGACGTGACGAAGTAGACCTCGCCGAGCACATCATTCGTGATCATGCTGCGCACCGCATTGACCGCGGGGCTGTAGACGAACGTGTGGCCGGGCATGAGGACGACGTCCTCGTCCGCGGCGAGCCTGATGAGCTCGGCGGCCTCGGCGGCCGTCGTGGCGAGCGGCTTCTCCACGAGCACGTGCTTGCCGGCGCGGATCGCCGCGGCGGCGATCGCGTAGTGCGTTGATGGGGGTGTGGCGACCACGATCGCGTCGACCGTGGGGTCGGCGAGCATCCGCTCGAGGTCGTCGTGGACGCGCACGCCCGGGTGGCGCTGCAGGAACAGGCCGGCCCGCGCGTGGTCGCGCTCGCAGAGCGCGACCAGTTCGAGCTCCGGCGCCTCGGCCACGTTGCGGGTCAGGTTCGGGCCCCAGTAGCCATAGCCCACGACGCAGACACGAAGCGCGCGGCGACGGCGAGCCGAGAGCGGCGAGCGCGGCAGCGCGCTCCCGGAGGTCCACGGCGTACCGGTGGCGATGACCTGCTCTACGGGTTGCATCAGGCGACCCCCCGGCGGCCGACGACGACAAGGACGGTCTTGGCAAGGATGACGGCGTCCAGGCGCAGTGAGCGATGCTCGGCGTAGTCGATGTCGAACTGGACCATCTCCTCGTAGGTGCGCTCGTTGCGCCCGCTCACCTGCCACAGGCCGGTGAGGCCGGGCTTGACGGCGAAGCGCCGCAGCCACGGAGTCGGGTAGCGCTCGACCTCGTAGGCGATCACCGGACGGGGGCCGACGATGGACATCTCGCCGCGCATGACGTTCCACAGCTGCGGCAGCTCGTCGAGCGACCAGCGCCGCAGCACGGCACCGACGCGCGTCACGCGGTCGTCGACGGTGAGCTTGTAGAGCTCGCTGCGCTCGGCCTCATCGCGCTGGCCCTCGATCAGACCCTGGACGTAGTCGCGATGGCGGTCGGGCGGCGCGCCCACGGTCATCGTGCGGAACTTCAGCACCGTCAACGTCCGCATGCCGCGGCCGACGCGGCGCTGGCGGAAGATCACCGGCCCCGGCGAGTCGAGCCGGATCGCGAGCGCGCAGGCGGCGATGACCGGCGCGAGCACGAGCAGCGCGATCCCCGCGATGACGATGTCGCCGCAGCGCCGCAGCGCCGCGTCGGCCCGCGAGCCGACGGTGATCTCGGCGATCGACTCCGCGGCGGCAGTGTCGCCGAGGACGAGGTCGCAGGTCGTATCGGTGGTGACGGCGTTCATGCGCCCAGAGAACGACTCGGAGTGCTCTGGCCTTCCACGACGTCGCGAACGGCTGCGACGATCCGGTCCGCGTCAGCGTCCGTGAGGTGCGGATGCAGCGGCAGGCTGAGGATCTCCCCGGCCAGGCGCTCGGAGGCGGGCAGCGGTGGGGTGCCGAGCGACGCGTAGGCCTCCGTGCTCGAGATCGGGAACGGGTAGTGGACCGCCGAGGCGATCCCGCGCTCCCCGAGAGCCCGGCGCAGGCCGTCGCGGTCCGCGCAGCGCACGACGTACAGGTGGTAGACGTGGTCCCCGCCGTCTCGCACCGGCGCGGGCACCGTGACCCCCGGAAGTCCCGCGAGACCGTCGGTGAGGCGCGCGGCGAGCTCTCGGCGGCGGGTGTTCCAGTCCTCGAGTCGGCGCAGCTTCACGCGCAGCACCGCCGCCTGCAGCGCATCGAGCCGCGCCGTCGTGCCCACCATCCGGTGGTGATAGCGGGGCTGCTCGCCGTGCGATCGCAGCAGGCGCATCCGCTCGGCGAGCGCCGGGTCGTTCGTCGTGGCGGCACCCGCGTCGCCCCAGGCGCCAAGGTTCTTGGTGGGGTAGAACGAGAAGCAGCCGATGTCGCCGATCGCCCCGGCGCGTGCGCCGTCGCACGCGGCGCCGTGGGCCTGGGCGCAGTCCTCGACGAGGGCGATCCCCGCCTCACGCGCGACCGCGGCGATCTCGCGGGCCTCACCCGTGCGTCCGAAGAGATGGACGAGGGCGACCGCCTTGATCCGCGGGGTGAGCGCCCGCCGGACGATGTCGGGAGTCAGCAGCTGGGTGTCCTCGTCGACGTCGACCAGGCGCGGCGTCGCGCCGGCCAGACTCACGGCTTCGGCCGTCGCGATGAACGAGTTGGCGGGCACGATGACCTCGTCGCCCGGTCCGATGCCCAGGGCGCGGAACGCCAGGTGCAGGGACTCAGTGCCGGACGAGACGCCGATGGCGTGATCGGTCCCACAGAACGTGGCGAACTCGGACTCGAACGCCTCGACCTCGGCGCCGAGGGTGAACGCTCCGGTCGAGGCGATCCGGGCGACCTCTGTGAGCGCCTCCTCGAGCAGCTCGGGGTCGGCGTAGTCGAGCAGGACCAGGGGGATGGGATCCGCGGTGACGGTCGTCATCAGGCCGTGCCCGCTGTACTCGGCGAGCACTCCAGCCGCTGCAGCTCGGCGCGCAGGGCGCGGCGGCCGCGGTGGTGGAGACCGTGCACGGAGCTCTCCGAGCGGCCGAGGCGGCCGGCGATCTCGGTAGGCGAGAGGCCCATCACGTGGCGCATCACGACGACGCCTCGCTGATCCTCCGGAAGCGTCTCAAGCGCCTCGTTCAGGCAGCGGCGGCGCTCGTTCGCCTCGTCGTCGTCGCGCTCGTCGGCGCCGTGGACGCTCTCGACGCATGTCGCGCGCCGGCGGCGCAGGTGGTCGATCGCCGCGTTGTGGGCGAGCCTCATGAGCCAGCCGGAGAACGGGACGCCACGGCGGTCGTAGCGACGGATCGCCGTGATGAGGTTGGCGAAGACGTGCTGCGTGATGTCCTCGGCCTCGTGCTCGTCACGCACGATGCTCTTGACGTAGCCGTAGACGTTCCCGGAGAACGTCAGGTACAGGAAGCGCAGCGCGTCCCGGTCGCCTTCCTTGGCGCGGTCCACTGCGCGGTCCACCTGGACGCGGTGCCCCGGTGAGTCATCGATGTTGCGTCGTGCGCTGAAGCCCGTCGTTTCCTCGGGTGACCTCAGCGCTATTCCGTGCGCCATTTCCGCGAACTCCCCCCCGGTAGTTGCCGATACGGATGGTCACGGCAAGTGTGGTGTGGGAGCGGGAACGCGGAACGTGACATTGGTCCCGCCGACGGGGTGCCCGGCTGCACACCATCACGGGCCGGCGGGAGGGATCCGCGGCCCCCGGGGGGAGGAATCTGCCCCATGGCCGAGCTGTGGACGGCCGTATTCGCGCGCTGGTCGGTAGCTGGGGAGCGGTGGGCAGCGGCGGTGAGGTGGCGAGCGCGGGCCCTGGCAGGCTGGGATCGGCGCCGCGGGCGCCCGGCGACCCCTCACGCCGTACGACGGCCTCCAGCCACCGCTCGTCGCCGACCGGGTCTCACCTGCCCCAGTTCTCCGAGTCAAACGGGGCGATATCTCCATCGCGCCCAAGTCGCTCCGGGAAACGGTCGATCAGTGGGTTGTGCGGAAGCGGACAGGAGGTCCTCAGATGTTGGGCATGGAATGCCGAGCGACCGGTCGGCACGCAGTGCGTGCCATCGTCGGTCCACTTGTCCTGTGTGCGGCGCTCGCCGTACCAGGGATCGCCCAGGCGGCGGACCTGTACGTCACGCCGACGGGCTCGGACAGTGCCGCGTGTGCAGCCGCGGCCCCATGCAAGACGCCGGCCGGCGCGCTCGGCCGCGCGCGGTCCGGGGATTTCGTGAACCTCGCGGCGGGTTCGTACTCGCTGCAGCCGTCCAGCAACTACGACGCCGGTGGGCTGGTCACGGTGCGCCCGCAGTCCGGGGCGGCGGTGAGCATCTCGAACATGCGGCTTGATGCGACGCGCAATCTGCGCATCGAGGGCATGACGATCGACGGCGGCTCGGTGCTGTCGGCGAAGAACATCACGTTCGCGGGTGACACGTTCACGG
>JADGPM010000050.1 GCA_017882425.1 Solirubrobacteraceae bacterium | reverse complement strand
GCCGCCCGCAGCCGCGCCGCCATCGGCAGCAGCTGCGCACTGGACTCGTCCTGCCGCCCGACGAACATCGAGACGCGCAGCCCATCGCGACGAATTGTCCGCGCCACCCGAGTGAGGAACGTCAGCGGACTGTCGTAGGCGAGCGTGGCCCGGCTGGCGTGGGCGAACACGCCGCTGCGGGTCTGGGTGAAGTAGCCCGACCAGACCTGGACCGATGCGAAGTCCGAGAGGTGGTGCAGGGCGATATTGATCGCGCCATAGGCACCGGCGGAGAACCCGCCGATGACCCGGTCGACGCGATAGGGCAACGTCGAGAAATGGCTGTCGACGTCGTGCATGACATTGAGCACGTAGCTCTCGTAGCCGCCCGATGTTGTGTTCGCCCACTCGGAGTCGGAGTAGACGCTGCCGCCGATCCGGCCGTCGGGGAAGACGAGGATCATCGGCCGGGCTTGCCCGGTGCTGAGCACGTTGTCGAGCCGCACGTCGAGATTGGCGATCGTCACGAACACATGCGGCTGGCCGGGCATGCCGTGCAGCAGGTAGTAGACGGGGTAGCGCTTGGCCGGCGTATAGCCCGGCGGCAAGTAGACCATGTAGTCCGCGCGGCGGTGCAGCGCCTCGGAACGGAAGTGGACGCTGAGCAGGCGGCCGGTGCCGGCCCGGGGGAGCTGCACGACGCTCGTGAAGCCGCGGTGCAGGTTGTAGTCCTGGCCGTACGCGTAGGCGCCGACGGCACCCACCAGCAGCACCGCGAAGGCGGCCAGGGCGGCGGCGCGCCGGGTGACCCGGTGGCTCATCCGGCGACCTCGGCGCGGACGTCCCGGCGGGCCGCGGGCTCGCGCAGATAGCCCTCGGCCTGCAGGACGCGGTAGACAGCGCCGGGCAGGCAGCGACGCGATTCATAGACGAGATAGCGCGGTCGCCACTCGGGCGCGAACTTGTCGTTGAAGCGGACCAGTCGCTCCATCTGAAAGCGGCGGCCGAGCCACTCGAGCGCATGGCGTCGGAGCCCGCGAGTCAACCGGTTGCCCGTCGGCTCACGACGAATCAGGTGAGCCAGACCGGCGTAGTTGAGGCTCACCTCGCGCACGCCACGCTCGCGAGCGACGGCCAACGCCGTGCAGACGAGCGCCTCGTTGAGGCCGTTCGGCGTCTCGCCGACGCGTCGCATCGTGTCCAGCGACAGGTTCCCGCGATGCGACAGGAAGCGCATCACCGCGCACAACTCGCCCTCCGGCGAACGGGCGAGCAGGAACAGGTCCCCCGGCAGAACCCCGCGCTCGTGCTCCCCGAGGCTCATGCTGAAGCCGAGCACACGCTCCCGGCCAGAACGCCACCGGGTCTCGACCGCGTCGATCTCCGTCTCCAGCATGCCGTCGACGTGGCGGCCGTCGACCGCGGTGATCATCCAGCCGCGGCTGTGAACCCGTTGCACCGACTGGCGCAGCTTGCGGACGGCGCGGCCCTCCAGGCTGAAGCCGGCGGGATCGACGATCGCCTCCTCGCCCACGCAGACGGCCCGCATCCCCGCCTCGCGATACGCGTCCAAGTGAGCGGCCGACGCTCCATACACGACGGCACGCAGGCCCTCTTGGACGGCCAGCGCGCGCAGGCCGACGATCGCGCGCGACCGACTGGCAGCGGAACCGACCGGATCGCCGGAGACGACGAGGGTACGGCCGATCCGGCGGTAGGCAACCACAGCGCCGGCGACGAAGTGCAGGCTCTTGTCGGGGCGGATGATGAACGGCGCCAGCGAGTCCTCGCCGTGGGCATCCACGATCGCCTGCGCCGCCCGCAGCGCCTCCGGGGACGCGGCATCGCGAACGGCAGGGGCGGACCCAACAGGCGTTCGTGGTGCGAGTCGGGGACCGGCCGGAAGGTGGAGCGGAACCGTCGGGGTGGGGATCGGGCTAGAGATGCTCATGGTCTTCCTCCGAGTGCTGAGGCCCCGGCGCGTCGGCTCGTCCCGGCGGGGCGTGGCGATTGCGACGGTCAAGGTAGACCCGGGCGATGAGGCGATCATGAGACCGGTCGCGAACGATGAGAGATCGATGAGAAGCACCGTCTGGCGGGGGCGTGCTAACAACCGAGACGTGCGCATCCTGGTCGTCGAGGACGAGGTCAAGCTGGCCAGTCTCATCCGCCGGGGTCTGCGCGAAGAGGGATTGCTCGCCGACGTCGCGATCAAGGGCGAGGACGCCCTATGGATGGCCGCCGTCGCCGAGTACGACGTGATCGTGCTCGATTGGATGCTGCCCGGGATCGACGGCACCGAGACCTCCCAGCGGCTGCGTGCCGACGGCGTTGACACCCCCATCCTCATGCTGACCGCGCGTGACGCCGTCGCCGACCGTATCGCCGGGCTGAACTCCGGCGCTGACGACTACCTCGTCAAGCCGTTCGCGTTCGGCGAGCTGATCGCGCGCGTCCATGCCCTCTCGCGCCGCGGCGGCAGCCGGCGAGGCACCGTGCTCGAGGTCGACGACCTGCGCCTGGACCCAGTCGGCCACCGGGCCTGGCGCGGGAACATCGAACTGCAGCTGTCGGCCCGGGAGTTCCTCCTGCTGGCGACGCTCATGCGTCACGCGGGCGCGGCGAGGACCCGCCAGCAGCTGCTCGATCACGCCTGGGATGGCGAGCAGCAGGGCCAGTCCAACGTCGTCGACGTCTATATCGGCTACCTGCGCGACAAGATCGACCGGCCCTTCGGGCGCGCCAACCTAGAAACGGTGCGCGGTATCGGCTACCGATTGTCAGAAGCGGCGTCGGAAGGCGAGGAGCTCAGCCACCCGGCGATTCGGGAATGACGAGCCACACGTCGGCGCCACCCACCTCCCGATTGGCGGCGTGAGCGTCACCGCCGTGCGCGCGGGCGATCATCCGCACGATCGGCAGCCCCAACCCGGCGCCGCGGCCGGCACGACCGGGGTCGGCGCGGGAGAACCGCTCGAACGCCCGGACAAGGAATCCGGGCGGGAACCCAGGCCCGTCGTCGCGCACATGCAGCTCGATCCGGCCCGAGCCGTTGCCCTCCGCGGTGAGCGGCACCTGGCCGTCGCCGTAGCGCAGCGCGTTGTCGACGAGGTTGCCGAGCGCTTGCTCGAGCCGACGCGGGTCGGCAGTGATCAGCCGGTCGACACCGGGCGCCAGCCGGACGCGCCCGCCCGAGGCGTCGAGCCGGTCGCGGACGGCCGTGAAGATCTCGGCGACGCTCGTCTCGGCGG
>JADGPM010000280.1 GCA_017882425.1 Solirubrobacteraceae bacterium | reverse complement strand
GGGACCGCCGGCGGGCCCGAAGACGTCGGCGAGAACTACGGCCGCGCTCGCGGTGCGCCCCGGATGTGAGGCGGGAGCCGGCGTCCTACGGTCTCCCTGAGACAGCGACCAGAGGAGTACGGTCATGGGCGCCAATAGGACGATGCCGGTGTTTCTCGTGATGCTGCTGCTGGCCGCGGCGGCATTCGCGCCCCAGGCGATGGCCGCGGTCGATCCGCTCGTCCCGCCCGACGTGCTCGCACCCGCCGACGCGGCCACCGTGCACGCGGGGACCGCCCCGACATTCCGTGTGCGGGCCGCCGCCGGCGACCAGTACCTCTGGGTCCTCTTCTCGCGGTCACCCAGCCCCGTTGCGACCTGCGGGACGATCGGCGAAGACCTCGGGCTCATCGAGCTGCAGCCGACAGCCGCGGACCCGGCCGTCTACGAGGCCACGCCGACGGTCTACGACTCCTACACGTTCTGGCTCAACCGGGCCGGCACGTACTACTGGCAGGCGTATCGCATCCACCATGGCGACGGAGCGGACGGCTGCGTCGAAGCGCCGGTTCGCTCGCTGACCGTCACCGGCGTACGGCCGATCGAGGTCGGCCCCCAGCCGCTGGAGCCCGCCGACGGCGCCACGCTGTCCACCGGCCCGATCACCTTCCGCGTCTCGGCGCTGGCCGCCGACGCCGCGAAGTACCTCTGGCTTCATGTGTCACGCTCGCCGCAGGTCGCCGAGGGCGGCGTCATCGGCCTCGACGCCGAGATCGAGTCGCTCACGCAGACCGCCGACCCGACCATCTGGTCCGCGGCACCCTCCTACGACTCGAACGCGACGTTCTGGATGAACACCCCGGGCACGTACTACTGGCAGCCCTACCGGATCAGCTACTTCGGGGACCCTGACGGCTCCGTCGAGGGTCCGATCCGCTCGTTCACGCTGACGGCGGCGCCGACGACGCCCGTCACGCCCACGACGATCCGTGGAACCGAGGCATTCACGAAGGGCACCGCCAACGACCTCTACCTCGCCTGCACCAAGCTCGACCTCTACCTCGTCGACGTTCTCCCGGCCGGCTCGAAGGTTGCCGTGACCGGCGCCGCCGACCTGCGACTGAAGGGCAGGCGGGTCGACATCCTGCTCGACGGCAGGCGTGTGGGAACGGCGGTCGTCGGATCTGGCGGCGCGTTCGCCGCCACCGTCCGCGCGCCGCTGCGCGTCCGCCGCACAACCGCCCGCTACCAGGCGCGGGTGGGCACGACGCTCTCCCAGAACCTGAAGCTCGAGCGGCGCATGGTGGCCGCGAAGCTCACGCGCAGGGGCGCGACGTTCACGCTGACCGGTCAGGTGACGAAGCCGTTCGCCAAGCGCCCCGCGACGATCGCCGTGCAGCGCTACCGCTCGTGCCGGCGCAAGGACAGCGTGGCGGTGAGGAAGGCCGTACGGCCCACGAAGTCGGGGCGCTTCACCGTCACGTTCCCGGCGCCCGCGGATACGGTCAGGGCCGTGATGTACCGAGCCGGGACGAAGGTCGCTTCGCGCACCGGCGGGCCGGCGACCAGGCGAACGTACACGCTGCCGCGCGCGATCGGCGTGGGGTAGGTCAGACCCACAGCGGTCGCGGCCGCGGTCAGCTGCCGCCTGCGCCCGGCACCTCGCGTCCCAGCCACGCGTGGTAGAAGCCCTCCAGGTCGGGGAGGAACTCGTGGACGATCGGGTAGCCGGGTGCGACGGCCTCGACTTCGAGCTGCCGGGCGCAGGAGGGGCAGAGGTACTCGCGCAGCTCCTGCCAGTCGGGGTCGCAGTGCGCCATGCGCGGGTAGATCTGCTCGAGCGCCTCGGCGCTGTCGCGCACGCGGAGCGCGGCGTGCATCTTCCAGTTCTCCTGCCAGGAGCAGAAGTCGTGCCCGCAGTCGCAGCGCACGAGGTGGCCGGCGGCGGTCGCCACGATGTTCAGGCCCTCCCCGAACGGGAGCACGATCGGGTCGGCCCACGCCGCGCGCGACTGCAGCAGCGCGACCCACTGGTCGAAGCGGTCGGGGTTCTTGTAGCCCGACTGGATGTCGCGGACCTCGGCGCGGGTGAGCCGCTCGTCGTAGAGGGCCTCGAGCGTCGTCGCCTCCAGCGAGCGGCCGGTCGCGGGCCTCGTGTCGAGCGGCTGGGAGTCGTCGCGCTCCCCGGCCTGCGCGGCGGCGCGCAGGAAGGCGTCCCCGGCCTCGGCGGGGGTCGTGCGGCCGGGCTCGGCGTGCTCGATCGTGACCGTCGGCGTCGGCACGTCGAACTCGAAGTCCTCCGGGAGGTCCCAGGAACCGCGGAACTCGGCTGCCCAGCGCGGCGAGAGCTTCATCGACTCCGCGTACATGACCTGTGCGTGGGCCGGGATGTCGCGGGCCAGGACGCGCTCGCGCTCGGTCGCCCACCAGGTCGCGACCGGCCGGCTCCCGGCGAGGCGCTCGGCGCGCAGGACCGAGCGCAGCGCCACCGTGGCGGGCTCGTCGGCGGCTGCGGCCTCGTCGAGCGCGACGCCGTACACGCCGCCGGCGAAGCGGGGCAGGAGGTGCCCCTCGCGGACATCCTCGGCCACCGCGCCGGGGGCGCGCAGCAGCGGGTCGCCGAGGCCTGAGGCGCCCTTCATCACCGACAGGTAGAGGTCGCCGTGCGCGATCGGCTCGAGCGTCGTGAAGTTGTCGTGCCCGTACTGGCGCTCACCCCGGATCTCCATGAGCGCGGGGTGCTCGTAGTCGCCGTCGGCGACCGGGTAGGCCTCGCCGCGCAGCGCCCGCTCACGCAGGTCGTTGTCACGGATGTTGTGGATGTACCCGATCGATCCCGGATAGCCGCCGAAGATGCCCGGCGAGGAGAAGACCAGGCCGTTCCCGAGGTTCTGGACCTCCCAGAACGGGGTCTTGTGCACGAGGAACAGCGACTCGAACGAGGACCCGCCGCGGTGACGCCCGCAGCCCGCGGAGGAGGCCTTCACCCGGCGCGAGAGGTAGAGGAACGGCGAGATGAGCTCCCACATCTCGACGTCGCCGGCGTCCCCCTCGGGGTTGAACATCGCTGCGGCGAAGTCGGTGCCGTCCAGGACGGATTTCGCGCCGAGTCCCTGGGCGGCGATCTCGAAGTTCATGATCGCGCTCGGCTGTCCGTACTGGTCGATGCCGCCGCCCTGCAGGACGTTGCCCGAGACGGAGTAGGCGCCGAGGACCTCCTCGATGAACCCGCGCGCCTGCACGGCGCGGGAGATCGTGCGCGGGAAGCCCGTGAACGAGGGCTGCAGGAACGCCCACGCGATGCCGGTCGAGCCGGGGGCGTCGCCCACGTTGGAGATCGTCCCTTCGGGGAAGTTGGTCCTGATGCCGTAGTAGGCGCCGTCATTGACCTTGTCGTTGCAGATCAGCGTCTGGGTGAACTGCACCCAGATCGCGCCCTGCATGCCGCTCGGGGTGCAGTTCATCGAGTGGTACCCCCACGCCGAGCAGCCGTCGTAGTCCAGCTCGAAGGTGCCGTCGCGCGTGATGCGCACCTCGAACGGGGAGTGCATGAGGAAGTCGCGGCGCGCGTAGGCGGGCAGGCGCTGCTTGTCGGCGAAGGTCACGTCCATGAACGCCGGTGAGCGGTAGCGGCCCGGCACCGTCATCTCGCGGATGCGCGCCTTGAACGACCGGCGTCCCTCCTCGATCACCTCGTGGATGAACTGCTTGTAGCGGTCCAGGCCCTCGTCGAGGACCACCCGCTCGACGGCCTCGCGCACGAGATGACACCCCGAGAGCCGCGTCTTCTCGTCCAGCAGGTAGTACATCGGCGCGCGCGTGGCCTGGCTGATGCGCTTCATGTGCCAGGTGGCGAGCTCGTCGCCCTCGCCGATCTTCATGCACGGCAGGTCGAGGCCGTCCTCGAAGCGCGTCACCGGCCCGACCGGAACGCCGCCCGGTGTGGTCGCCCCGATGTCGAGGACGTGCGTCACGCCGCCCGCCCAGCCGATCAGCTCGCCGCTGCCGCCGGGATCGAAGATCGGGACGAAGGTCTGCACGTCGGCGTTGTGCACGTCGCCGATGCGCGGGTCGTTGTTCGCGAAGACGTCCCCGGGCCGGATGCCCGGGTTGGTCTCGTAGTCGTTGCGCACCATCCACTTGATCGCGTCGGACATCGTGTGGACGTGGACGATGATCCCCGTCGACAGCGCGACCGAGTCGCCCTCGGGGGTGTAGAGCGCGAAGCAGAGCTCCCCGAGCTCGCGGACGATCGGCGAGGCCGAGATGTTCATCGCCGTCTCGCGGGCGGAGACCAGCCCGCCGCGCAGCCGGCTGAAGAGCTTCTCGTACCCGATCGGGTCGGATTCCATCAGCGCCAGCCGGTCGAGGCCCTGGTAGCGCCCGGTCTGCGCGAAGCGCTGCTCGGCACCCTCGAGCATCGTCCTGACGCTTCGGCCGTCCCACCCGATCGGGCGCCGACGGGGCTCCAGCTCGCGGGTGGCCTCGATGATCGGCGGTGCGCTCATGGCCTCACGCCTCCTCGGCGCTCAGGTGGAAGATCAGGTGACGGTCCAGCGTCGCGGCGCGTCCCGGCGGGATCGCGAACGTCGTCGCGGAGTGCTCGACGATCGCCGGGCCCGGGATCACGTTGCCCGGCGCCAGCGCCTCGAGCTGGAGGATCTCGGTCGACGCCACGGCATCCGACCAGCGCACCTCGCGGCGGCCCTTCGAGGCGGCGGCCGAGGGGGCGGCGCCGACCTCAGGCATGTCGGGAAGCGCCGGCTTCTCCACCGCCGTCGTTCCCAGCACGATCGCCTGGGTCACGACGTGGCCGAGCTCCGGCGAGCGGGCGCTGCGCGCGTAGAGCCTGGCGTAGGCGCTCTCGAACGCCCCGACCAGATCGTCGAGGTGCGCACCGGTCGCGAGCTCCCCGTGCGGGGAGACGATCTCCAGATCGTTGAGCTGGCCGCGGTACTGCATGCGCGCGAGGTGGGTGAAGCGCACGTCGCCCGACGCGACGCCGGACTTGGCGAACTCGGTCACGGCGCGCTCGCGCAGGCCCATCCAGATGCTCGTGAGCCACTGCCCGGCGCCGGCCTTCGCCGCGTCCGGTGCGTCCGGGACGATCGGCATGTCGACCGTCTGCTCGAACCGGTACTCGAAGTCGGCGCAGGCGCAGCCGTAGGCGCTGAAGCCGGCCGCCCATGCCGGCACCAGGACGTCGCGGTAGGGGACCCCCGCGGTGTAGCCGGCGACGTGCAGCGGTCCGCCGCCGCCGTAGCAGAGCAGCGCGTAGTCGACCGGCGAGTACCCCTTGGCGAGGATCCGTCCCACGGCCTCGTGGCGCAGCGTCTGCTCGAAGAGATCGATGACGCCCGCGGCCGCGTCCGGGACGCTGAGTCCCAACGGGCCGGCGAGCTGCACGGCGACCGCGTGCTCGGCGCGCTCGACGTCGAGGTCCAGCTCGCCGCCGAGGAAGTAGTCCGGGTTCAGCCGGCCGAGCACGAGGTTCAGGTCGGTGACGCTGATCGTCTCCAGCCCGCCCTCCGGCCAGCACACCCCGACGCGCGCGCCGGCCGAGTCCGGGCCGAGCTCCGGACGGTTGGAGTTCGGGTTCACGCGAACGAACGACCCCGTTCCCGCGCCGATCGAGTCGATCTTCACCAGCGGTGTGTTGAGGACGAACCGCGCGATGTCCGGCGTGGCGGTGACCTCGTAGTCGCCGTCGGTGATCAGCGCGATGTCGAACGAGGTTCCCCCGATGTCCGTGCACAGGACGTTCGGCAGCTCGAGGCGGCGGGCGAGCGTGCGGCCGCCGACCACGCCGCCGATCGGCCCGGAGACCAGCGTCCGCGCCAGCTCGCGCGCCTCGATCGAGATCGTTCCTCCGTGGCCGGCCATGACCCGCAGCTCGAACGTGGCTCCGTGCTCGCGGGTGCGTGCGTTCACGGCGCGCAGCGTCCCGCGCGAGGGCTCGGCCGCGTAGGCCTCGATCACCGTCGAGTTCAGCCGCGGCAGGTCGCGCCGCGAGGGATACAGCTCCGAGCTGACGAAGATCGCCGGCCCGTCCCCGTTCAGCCCGCGGGCGGCGATCTCCTCGCGCAGGATCTCGGCGGTCCGCTGCTCGTGCGCTCCGTTGCGGTAGCTCGAGAGCAGGCCGATGACGATCCCCCTGACCTCTGCGTCGAGCAGCGTCCGGGCGGCGTCGCGTACGTCCTGCTCGCGCAGCGGCAGGACCTCCTCGCCGAACAGGTCGATGCGACCGCGCACGCCGCGGACCAGTTCGCGCGGAACGAGCGGCGGGTTGTGGTGGTGCGTGGCGACGTGGAGGCGATCACCGTAGGGGTATCCGAGGTGGGTCTGGACGGCACGCTCGATGCGCAGGGTGTCCTCGTGCCCGGCGGTGACGATCGCGCCGATGCGAAGGCCCTGGCGCGAGAGCAGCCGGTTGAGCATCGCGGTCCCCGAGAAGATCCCGCTCGCGATCTGCGGGAACGCGGAGCCGACGTCGGTGTCCCACTGGGCGAGGGCGTCGTGCGCCGAGCGCATGAACCCCTCCGACTCGTCGTGCGGTGTCGTCTGGGCCTTGCCGACGACGAAGGCGCCGGCCTCGTCGACGACGAACGTGTCGGTCATCGTGCCGCCGGCGTCGATCGCCAGCACCCGGGGGACATGGCTCCTGCCGGCGGTCATCGTCAGGCCCTCTCGGCTGCGGTTGACACCCTGTCGAGCACCCTACGCAAAACTGACGCAAGCGTCAACTTTGCGTAGGCCGCTGCGCTGTGTGGGAGTGTCGGGGTCTGGTGCATCCCACGACGAGGAGTTGAGATGGAGGAGCAGAGGCCGAACGCGTCCGAGCCCGTGCTGGAGGACGTCACCTATGCGGTCGACGATGGGCTCGCGTGGATCACGATCTCCAGGCCGGACCGGTACAACGCCTTCCGCGCGCGGACGATCGACGAGCTGATCGGGTGCTTCAAGCGCGCCTGGGCCGATCCTGAGGTCGGGGTGATCTGCCTGACGGGCGCCGGCGAGAAGGCGTTCTGCACCGGCGGGGATCAGAAGCAGCGCGCGCAGAGCGGCGACTACGGGCCGTCCGCGTACGGGCTGTTCGAGGTCGACCAGTTGCACCGGATGATCCGCGCGGTGCCCAAGCCGGTGATCGCCGCGGTCAACGGGTACGCGATCGGCGGCGGACACGTGCTGCACGTCCTGTGCGACCTCACGATCGCCGCCGACCACGCCCGCTTCGGGCAGAGCGGGCCGCGCGTCGGGTCGTTCGACGCGGGGTTCGGGACCGGCTACCTGGCCCGCGTGGTCGGTGAGAAGCGCGCTCGCGAGATCTGGTTCCTGTGCCGCCAGTACGACGCGGCCACGGCGCAGTCCTGGGGCCTCGTGAACGCGGTCGTGCCGCTCGGCGAGCTGCGTGCGGAGGTGCGCCGCTGGGCCGACGAGATGCTCGCGCTCTCGCCGACGGCGCTGCGCTTCCTCAAGCAGTCCTTCAACGCCGACACCGAGCACCTCGCCGGCGTCGGCGGCGTCGCGTTCACGGGGCTGCACCAGTTCGAGGGCTCGGCCGAGGCCGCCGAGGGGCTCGCCGCGTTCACCGAGCGGCGTGACCCGGACTTCGCCGCGTTCCGGGCGTCGGTGTCGGTATGAGCGGACGGGTGGCACTGGTGACCGGCGGGGCGCGGGGGATCGGCGCGGCCGTCTGCCGCGCGCTGTGCGAGCAGGGCGCGGCCGTCGCGGTGGCCGACCTGCGCGACGAGCTCGCGGCCCGGACCGCGGACGAGCTCACGGAGCGCGGGCACCGCGCGGTCGGCGTCGCCCTCGACGTGACCGACGCCACGTCGGTCGGGGCGGCCGTCGCCGCCGTCCACTCCCAGCTCGGCGAGGTCGACATCCTCGTCAACAACGCCGGCTGGGACGAGCTGCGCCCGTTCATCGAGACCGACGAGGCCTTCTGGGGGCGGATCGTCGACGTCAACTACCTGGGCGCCCTGCGCGTCACCCGCGAGATCCTCCCCGCGATGATCGACCGCGGCTGGGGACGCGTCGTCTTCACCGCGTCCGACGCCGGACGCGTGGGGTCATCGCTCGAATCGGTCTACGCGGGCGCCAAGGGCGGGATCATCGCGTTCGCCAAGTCGATCGCCCGCGAGACGGCGCGCGCGGGCGTGACCGCGAACGTCGTCTGCCCCGGGCCCACGCAGACGGCGCTGCTCGAGGAGCTCACCGCCGAGCACGAGGATGCGGCGAAGGTCATCGCGGCCATGACGCGGGCGGTCCCGATGAGGCGCCTCGGGCAGCCCGAGGACGTCGCGGCGGCCGTCGCGTTCTTCTGCTCCGAGCAGGCCGGGTTCATCACCGGGCAGACGCTGTCGGTCAGCGGGGGCCTGACGATGGCCTGAGCGCCGTCGGGCCCGCCCGCGCCGCCCGAGATAGATTGCGGGCGTGCTCACAGAGGCCGAGGCCGCACGCAGGCTCGCGGCCCGGGGCCCGGCGCGACCCCCGGCGTCGAGCCGCTCCGCGGCGAGCATCGTCCGCGCGAACGTCTTCACGCTGTTCAACGCGATCCTGGCGGTGGCCGGTGCGGCGATCCTGCTGGTCGGTGACCCGCGCGACGCCCTCTTCCTCGGGATCCTCGTCGCGAACACCGCGATCGGGATCACGCAGGAGCTGCGGGCCAAGCGCGAGCTCGACCGGCTCGCGGCGCTCGTCGCCCCGGAGGCGACGGTTGTCCGGGAAGGCCGCGAACGGGGCGTCCCGGTCGGCGAGGTCGTGATCGGCGATCTGATCCGCGCGAGCGCGGGCGACCAGGTCGTCGCCGACGGGATCGTCGAGGCGGGCGAGCGCGCCGTGCTCGACGAGTCGATCCTCACCGGTGAGTCGCGGTCGGTCGTGCGCACGACCGGCGAGGAGGTGCGCTCGGGGTCGTTCGTCACCGAGGGGTCGGTGGGGTACGTCGCCACGGCCGTCGGCGAGGACAGCTACGCCGAGCACATCGCCGGGGTGGCGCGTGCCTTCCGCCACCCGCGTTCGCCGCTCGAACGAGGACTCAACCGCCTGCTGACCGTGCTCGTGATCGCGATGCTCCCGCTCGGCGCCCTCCTCGCCGTCGCGCTGCTGGCACGCGAGGCCGACAGCCTGCAGGCGACCGTCTCGACGGCGGTCGCCGCGCTCGTGGTCCTCGTGCCCGAGGGGCTGATGCTGCTCGCGAGTCTCACGGCGGCCGCCGCCGCCGTGAAGATGACGCGGCGCGGGGCGCTCGTGCAGCAGCTCAACGGCGTCGAATCACTGGCGTCGGTCGACGCGATCTGCCTCGACAAGACCGGGACGCTCACGCAGGCGGGGCTGCGCGTGGAGCGCCTCGTTCCGGCCCCCGGCGTCAGCGACGCCGAGCTGCGCGGGCAGACCGGCCGGCTGGCCGCCGCAGCACGTGAGCGCAACCGCACGATGGAGGCGCTGCACACCGCGTTCCCGGCAGTCGCCGAGCCGGCGGTCGCCCAGGTGCCGTTCTCGTCCATCCGGCGCTGGAGCGCGGTCGAGCTGGCCGGCGGCACCCTGCTCCTCGGGGCGCCGGAGCTCTTCGACCTCGGCGCGCTCGCCGTCGAGCAGCAGCGCATCGCCGAGTCGGGACGCCGCGTCGTCGCCGTGGCCGTGGCCCCGCCGGGGCTCCGGCAACCCACGCAGGAGCATGGATCACCACCGGCGGCCGCGCGCGTCAGCGGCCTTGTCGTGCTCGCCGAGCGCCTGCGCGACGACGCCCGCGAGACGGTGCGCTACCTGCGGGAGGAGGGCATCCGGCTGATGATCCTCTCGGGCGACGCGCCCGCGACCGTCGGGGCGATCGCTCGCGATGCGGGCATCTCGGACGAGGTGCGCGCCGCGGACGGACGCGAGCTGCCGGACGACGCCGTCGCGCTCGACGAGCTGCTCGCGCACACCGACGTCATCGGCCGCATCTCGCCCGACGGCAAGCGGCGTGTCGTCGAGGCGCTGGTCGCCCAGGGGCGGTACGTCGCGATGATCGGGGATGGGGTGAACGACGTGCCCGCACTGAAGGCCGCGCGGCTGGCGATCGCGCAGGGCTCCGGCGCGCAGATGGCCAAGGGCGTCGCCGACGTGGTGCTCGTGCAGGGCGACTTCGCGGCCGTCCCGCCGATGGTCGCCGAGGGGCGCACGATCCTGCGCAACGTCCAGCGGGTGGCGCGGTTGTTCGTGACGAAGTCGGTCTTCGCCGCGCTGATGATCGTCGCGTTCGCCCTGATCGGCTTCGACTACCCGTTCCTGCCGCGGCAGCTCAGTCTCGCGGCGACGCTGACGATCGGGGTGCCGGCCTTCTTCCTCGCGCTCGCCCCGAGCTCGGGCGCGTGGCGGCCCGGAGGGCTCGTGCGCGAGATCGCGCGCTTCGCCGTCCCCGCCGGCGTGGCGCTCGCGGCCGGCGTGCTCGTGGCCTACCTGGCCTCGATCCACCTCTTCGGAGCGGGCACGCCCGAGGCCCGGACCGTCGCGACGACGACCCTCGTCGCGGTCGGACTGGGCTACGTGATCGCACTCGAGGGCGGGAGGCGCCGCTCGCTCGCGGTGGCGCTTGCGGCCCTCATGGGTCTTGCCTACGTGCTCGTCATGACGCTGCAGGGACCCCGCGACTTCTTCGCGCTCACCCGGCCGGGGGCGGACGCGCTGCTAGCCGCCGCCATCGGGACGGCGGTCGCCCTCGGCGCGTTCCTGCCGCTGTGGCGGCGGATCGCTGAACGCGAGCCCGCAGAGAGGGCGTCGCCGCGGTGACGCTGGGCGCGCCCCCTACGGCAGGCGGATCGTCGCGATCACGCCGGCGTGATCTGAGGGCCAGAGCCCGCCGATGCGGTCGCTCGGGCGGTTGCCGAAGATCCCGGTGCTCAGCACCCTGGCCCGTGGCCGGATCACGATGTGGTCGATCCACGTCTTCAGCTCCGAAGCGGGGTTGCTCAGCGTCTCGTTCTGGCAGCACGTGGCGGCGCGCCTGCCCGTGTCCGCGAAGCCGGCGTCGATGATCGCCCGGTAGGCGTTCGGCTCGGCGTCGGCGGGGTCGGAGTTGAAGTCGCCCGCGATGATGGTCGGCAGCCTCCTGGATTTCGCGGCGCCCCGGAGCAGCTGCTGGAACTGGCCCTTGGCCGCCGCTGCCGAGTAGGCCTCCGCGTGTGGATCGAGGAAGCGGAACGAACGTCCGGCGACCTTCCCGTCGATCCCGGCGTAGCCGCGATGCAGATCGACCTTCCCACTGGGCAGCTGCACCTGCAGCTGGTCCTTGAACAGCCCGGACAGCCTCGTGACACCCGAGATCCGCGCACCCTTGCCGGTCCGCACGAGAACCGCGTTCCCGAGCTTCAGGCGCAGACCGTAGCCGTCGGCAGACGGCACCGTGATGTCGAGCTCGGTCTGCTCGGCGGCGACCTTGTACGACTGCTTCTTCGCCTTGAGCTGCTGCTGCAGAAGAGCCATCCAGTCGTACAGCGGCCTGGTCGCCGCCTGACCGGGGGTCGCATCGACGGAGCGGTAGTAGCGCGCCACCTCCTGCAGCCCGATCATGTCCGGCTTGGCGGCGGCGATCTCCCCGGCGAGGGCCCTGGCCCGCACGGGGAAGTTCGTCCCGTCGACCGTCCTGAGCAGCGCCGCGACCTGCGCCTGCTCGCCCGCCACGTCGGGCGCACCGACGAGCTTGATGATGTCGGCGCCGAGGTAGAGATTGCGCGACATCACCGACACGTCGGGCTTGGGCGCCGCCTTGGCGTCGGCCAGGGCGGCCGTCGGACCGAGCAGCGCGATGAGCAGGCATGAGGCGGCGAGCGATGCGAGGCGACGGGACGACGGCGTGATGGGCATGCGGTGTTCTCCGTTCAGGGTGATCGGCGCGGCGCCGTCTGCGACCCGGCCTTGGCCGCGCCGCGCCGCCGCTTCGCCGCCGGCGGACGCAGCTCGGCGAAGGAGCGCTCGATGCCCTCCGCGAGGACCGCGACGTCGGGAGCCGCCATCTGGTCGGCGTTGATGCCGAAGACCATCTGCCCGGCGTAGGTGACGGCGGCGATGCCGATGGTGTGCCCGGCGAACAGCGGCACGAGCGGCAGGATCTCGACGAGCGGCGCGCCGAACGCGTACAGCCGCTGCGGCGGGCCGGGGACGTTCGTGATCGTCAGGTTGAACATCCGCGTGCCGCCGAACATCGAGCGGGCGAGCAGCTCACCGGCGAGCGGCGGCCCCATGTCGGCGAGGTCGACGATCGTCTTGCCCCCGGCGCGCTGCGATCCGGCCTTGAGCTCGTCCGAGCGCTCCATGACGCGGCGGTAGCGCGCGAGTGGGTCGGCCTCGGTCACGGGCAGCTCGACGAACAGCGACGTGAGCTCGTTGCCGAGCGCATGCTCGCGGTCCTGCGAGCGGATGTTGACCGGCACCTGCGCGCGCAGGCCGCCCTCGGGGAGCGTGTCGCCGCGGGCGAGCAGCAGCCGGCGCAGCCCGCCCGTGCAGATCGCGAGCACCACGTCGTTGACCGTGCCGCCGTGATGCTGCTTGGCGGCCTTGACATCGGCGAGGTCCAGGCGCACGGTCGCGAAGTGGCGCGTGCCGCTCATCTCCCCGTTCAGGCTCGACTGCGGCGCGGCGATCACCTCGTCGCGGACGACGAGCTCGACAGCGGCGCGCGCCCGCTCGAGCGAGTCTCGCGGATGCAGCGCAGCCCCGACGCCGGCCCGGGTGCCGCGCAGGACGAGGCCGGGCGAGAGCCAGAACTGGCCGTCCGTGCTCCTGTCGTCGTGCTCGTCGTCGCCACCGGCCGGCAGCGGCAGCGGGGGCAGCGGCGTGGCGTCCGCGGCGGCGTCGAGCAGCAGATGCCCGATGTCGAACGATCCGACGCCGTCGACGAGGCAGTGGTGCGTCTTGCTGGCCAGTGCCCAGCGCCCGTCCAGCAGCCCGTCGAGGAGCGTCATCTCCCACAGCGGGCGGTGGCGGTCGAGGCGGTGCGACCAGAAGTCCCCCAGCCACTCGTGCAGCTCGGCCTCGCCTCCCGGCGCCGGCAGCGTGGCGTGATGGACGTGGGCGTCGAGCTCGAATCCCTGAGCCGGTTCCCAGGTGAGCCACGTCAGCGGCCCCGCATGCGGGCTCGAGAGCCGCTGCGCGAACCGCGGCAGGACCCCGAGCCGGGCGCGCATGTGGTCGCGCAGCTCGGCGATCTCGGGGGTTCCGCCGCCCGGCAGCGGTTCGAAGATCAGCGCCGCGCCGATGTGCATGTGCGCGCTCTCGTCCAGCTGCTCGAGCTCCAGGAACATCGTGTCGAGCATGCTCAGCTGCTCCGCCATGACCGCTTCGCTCCTCCCGGGGTGGCCCTCGGGACGACGCTAGGCCGCAAGGCCCCGCGCGGCATCGGGGCCGCCCCCCACCGGGCATCCGTAGTTCTCGGGGACCGAGGAGTGCCGACGACGTTGCGGATGTCTACGGTGAGCTGCTCGGTGCCGCATACGGGTGCGGCGATGGCTCCTGGGTCATACGGTCGCACGTGGTCACCACTCTCCCGAAAGGGGACGTCGCCATGGCGAGCGAGCACGGCGCGATGGACAGCCGCTCACGCAGTCCCGAGATCACCCGTCGGAGGCTGCTGGAGCTCGGCGCGGCTGCGGTCGCCGCAGGAGCCGCCGGCTCGTTGGTGGATCCCTTCGCCGCATTCGGGGCCGCGTCGCGGTGGCCGAGCGCGAACCTCGGGTCGGGGGCGGCGCGAACGGTCGACGCGCGTCAGTTCCTGCCCGCCGGCCAGCTGCTCGCGTGGCATCGCGAGCTCGACGCGATCGGCCTGCGCGCCACCGGCACACCCGCGCACGAGCACTATGTCGATCAACTGCGCGACCGGCTCGAGCGCGTCGGGGTCGGACACGTCACCTTCGAGCCGGTGCCGCTCCAGCGCTGGAGCGTCCGCCAGGGCGCCTGGTCGCTCGCGGTGCTCGACGGGCCCGCAGCGGGCCCGTCGGCCACCGCCTCCTACGTCCCCTACTCCGGCAGCACGCCGGCACAGGGCGTCACCGGCGAGCTCGTCGCATATGACCCCAAGAACCCGCCGCCGGACGGGTCCGTTCGCGGGAAGATCGCGCTCTTCGACGTCCCCTCGGCGGCCGTGCCCTTTGGCGTCTTCACATCCGTGGGGTATCGGAACTACGACCCGAAGGGGGTCTTGGATCCGAAGGCCGTCTACGACCGGCCGTGGCTCGGGCAGCAGTCGGTGGTCGACGCGCTCGACGCGCTCGGTGCGGCGGGGGCCGCGGGGATGGTCGCGGTGCTCGACCTGCCCGCCGACGCGGCGCACGGGACGTACTACCCCTACGACGGGCACATCCGCCGGGTCCCCGGCCTGTACGTCGACCGGGCCGCGGGCGCGCAGCTCCGGCAGGTGGCGGCCGGCGGCGGGCGCGTGCGCCTGACGCTTCCGGCGACCGTCCGGAAGGTCACCACCCGCAACCTCGTCGGGATCATCCCCGGAGCGTCGAGCGAGCTCGTGCTGCTGCACTCGCACACCGACGGGCCCAACGCGATCGAGGACAACGGGCCCAATGCGATCGTCGCAATGAGCCAGTATCTCGCCCGCCTCCCGCGGGGCAGCCTCCCGCGGTCGATCATGGTCCTCCTGTCCAGCGGCCACTTCGTCGGCGGCGCGGGCGTCGCGTCGTGGGTCGCGCGTCATCGGGCCGGTTCGATCCGCCGGACCGCAGGCGCCGTGACACTCGAGCATCTCGGCGCACTGGAATGGATGCCCCAGCCGACAGGACCCACGAGGCTGACCGGCGACGCCGAGCCGGGAGTGTTCTTCTGCCCGGAGAGCAGCGCGCTCGTCAACCCCACCTACCGCGCGCTGACGCGCGCGAAGGCGGCGCCCGGCAGCGTGCTGAAGCCCTACATCGCGGACCCGAAGAGCCCCGACGGCGGCACCTGGCCCGCCGAGGGCGAGGCACTGTGGGCACGCGGGGGCATCCCGACGACCAACTACATCACCGGGCCGACCTACCTGCTCAACTGGGGCATCCCGACCGTCGACAAGCTCGACGTGGCGCGGATGCGCTCGGAGGCCGTCTCGTTCACGCAGCTCCTGCTCGAGCTCTCCCGCGTGCCACGGACGAAGCTGCGCCGGCTCGACCTGCGCTAGCGCGGAGGGCACGCGCACACGGTGCCGGGAATCCCGCGCCGCGCAGCGTCAGAGACTCGAGATGCCACGGAGTGCGGCGACCATGCCCACGGCCACGATCACCAGCCCGGCGAGCGCGACGGCCCAGCGCAGCGCGTCGGCGTGGCCGGCCCCGGCGCCCTCGGGCACGGGTGCCGGAGGCGCGGCGGCGAGCGCCTCCGCGGTCTGCTCGTCCGCGGAGGGAGCCGCCTCGCCGGTGGCGACGACGGACAACGGACGCGCTCGCCGCAGCCCGCCGGCGGCCACGAGCGCCGCCTGCCCGACGTCGCCGGCCGACGGATAGCGCTCGCCCGGGTCCTTCGCCATCGCTCGGCCCACCACGTCGTCGAACGCGCCCGGCAGGTCGGGGCACAGCGCGACGGGCGAGGGCTGCGGGGCGTCGACGGGGGCCAGCGCCGCCGGGCCCCCCTGCCATCTGGCGAACGGCGCCTCTGCGGTGAGGGCCTCGAACAGCAGGCACCCCAGCGCGTAGACGTCGGTGCGTGCGTCGACGCGCTCGTCCAGGATCTGCTCGGGAGCCACGTACGCGGCGCGTCCGATGATCGACCCCCGGCGCGTCAGCCCGGCGTCCGAGTCGGTGCGCCTGGCGAGCCCGAAGTCGCTGAGGTACGCGTGGTCGTCGCGGGCGAGCAGGACGTTGGACGGCTTGACGTCCCGGTGCAGCATCCCGCGAGCGTGGGCCGCATCGAGCGCTGCGCCGACCTGGCGGACGATGCGCGCGGCCCGCAGCGGATCGATGCGTCCCTGCGCATCGATCAGCGCGCGCAGGTCGGTGCCCTCGACGAGGCGCATCGTGATGTAGAGCGCCCCGTCCTCGTCGCCCGCATCGAAGATGGGAATGACGTTCGGGTGGTCGATCGCGGCCGCGATCATCGATTCGCGCCGGAAGCGCTCGCGGAAGTGCTCGTCCCGGGAGTACTCGGGGAGGATGAGCTTGAGGGCCACCGGGCGCTGGAGCGCGAGCTCCTCCGCCCGGTAGACGACCCCCATGCCTCCGTGCCCGATGACCTCCTCGACGCGGCACCCGGCGAACACGGATCCGAGCGGGAGCTCGGACACCGGACCCGCCCGGTCTGCGCTCGAGGCCGCCGGGGCAGGGGAGGGCGCCAGGGGAGCCGGCGGAGCGGGTGGTCGCCCGGGCTCCGTCACCTGCAGGGTCGTCGAGCCGATCCGCACCGCGTCGCCGACCCTGAGCAGCTGGCGGCCGCGCACGCGCTCGCCGTTGACGAACGTCCCGTTGGACGAGTCGAGGTCCTCGATGGTCAGCCGGCCGTCCGCGTCGCGGGCGACGCGGACGTGGCGGCGGGAGAGCTCGTGGTCGTCGCTCAGCCGTCCGGCTCCGCTCACGTCCCGTCCGAGGACGAGCTCGTCGCCCAGGGTGAACCGGCGCCCCGGGGCCGTCCCGGCGGTGACGACGAGCTCCTCAGCGGCCTCGCCGGCGGGCTCGCCGGTCACCTGCATGACCGTCCTGCCCATCCGGACGACGTCACCGGCGTCGAGCGTCCGCGGGGCGTCGATGCGCTCGTCGTTGACGAAGGTCCCGTTCGCCGACCCGAGATCCTCGATCGTGAGCTGCCCGCCGGCCCCGCGCGAGATCCGTGCGTGGCGGCGTGAGATCTCGGGATCGTCGCCGAGCCGTCCGTCGTCCCCGGGGGCCTCGCGGCCGATCAGGAGCTCGGCGCCCACGCTCAGGCGCCTGTCATGGTCCCTGCCTTCGGTCACCAGCAGCTGCTCGCCGGCCATGTCGCTTCGAACCCTACGCCGCTCCCGCGGCATGCGCCAGAGCACCGCGGGTTCGTCGGCTCGACGCCGTTGGGTCGCGGGTAGATAATGGGCGGCGTGTCCGCGAACCGTTCCGCCGACGCTCAGCCCATCGCCGCCCTGAAGGCTCGCGTCGCGGCCGAGCGCGCGGGCCGGCCCTTCCTGCTCTACGTCGACGGCGACGGCAGGCAGCAGCTGTTCGTCCTCGAGCCCGGCTGCTCCCGCGTCTCGGTCGGGCGCGACGGGTCCTCGGATCTCCGGCTCGACTGGGACGATCAGGTCTCGCGCGTCCACGCGCGGTTCGAGCGGGTCGCGGACGACTGGGAGCTCGTCGACGACGGCCCCTCGCGCAACGGCACGTTCGTCGACGGGGAGCGCCTGAGCGGCAGGCGGCGCCTGAGCGACGGCGACACCCTCAGGTTCGGGGCCACGACGATCACCTTCCGCGCGCCCGCGCCGGGGCAGCCGGATGCTGCCGGCGCACCCGGGACCCCGGTCGCCCCCGGCCTCTCGACCACCCAGCGCCGCGTCCTGGTGGCACTGTGCCGTCCGTACAAGGACGGCGCCGGCCCGGCCACCGACGAGCAGATCGCCGAGGAGCTCTTCCTGCCCGTCGGTGCGGTGAGGACCCACCTCAGGGTGCTGTGCGCGAAGCTCGGCGTCGCGGAACAGCCCCAGGACGCGATGCGGGTCCGCCTGGTCGAACGGGCCGTCTGCGCCGACCTGATCACCGAGCGCGACCTCTAGACCCATGCGCTCGCCCGGCTCCACCTTCGCCGGATACGAGCTCGAGCGCGTCGTCGGCGCCGGGGGGATCGGGATCCTCTACCGCGCCCGCCAGGTGCGGCTCGACCGGCCGGTCGCGCTCAAGCTCGTCGAGCCCGAGGTGGCGCGCGACCCCGTGATCCGGGAGCGCCTGCGTCGCGAGGCGCGAACGGTGGCCGCGCTCGACCACCCGAACATCGTCCCGCTGTACGAGGCGGGCGAGGAGGAGGGAACGGTCTACATCGCCACGCAGTGGGTGGATGGCACGGAACTCGGCACGCTGATCCACGGCGAAGGTCCGCTGGAGCCCGGGCGGGCGGCGCGGATCGCCGCGCAGATCGCCGCTGCGCTTGAGGTGGCTCACGAGCGGGGGCTCGTTCACCGCGACGTCAAGCCCTCCAACGTGATCCTGACCTCCGAGGATCACGCCTACCTCACCGACTTCGGGCTGACCAAGCGGGCGGGGACGGCCGCCGGGCTGACGGGGATGGACCAGATGCTGGGAACCGTCGACTACGTGGCGCCGGAGCAGATCGAGGGCAGCGAGCCCGACGCGCGAGGGGACATCTACGCGCTCGGCTGCGTGCTCTTCGAGACGCTCACGGGCGAGGCCCCGTTCGCCGACCAGAAGGGCGGGATGGCGAAGATGTGGGCCCATCTGAACGCCGAGTCGCCCTCGGTGCGCGAACGGCGCCCCGACGTGTCGCCGGCGCTCGATGACGTGGTCCGCCGCGCGATGGACCGGGCGCCCGACGCGCGTCCGACGGCGGCGGCCTTCCGGGCCGCGGTGCTCGCCGCCGTCGGCGAGGCGCCGTGACCCTACGAGCAGGCGTCGAGCAGCGTCGTGGTGAGCATGATCCGGCCGAGCGCGACCCAGGCGGCGCCATAGTAGGTCGGCGCCCGCTTGTCGAGCGCCTCGGCCGCAGCGAGCAGCCGGTCCCGGGCGGCCGCCTGCCCGGCGGCATCGGCCGCCGCCGCCGCGGCCACGAGCGCGACGGGATGGACCTGGTTGCCGACCGGCCGACCGGAGAGGTCGTGCTCGACGGGCAGCGTGGTGGGATCCTGCCCGGCGAACACGGGCCACGCCGCGGCGGCGATCCGCGGGCCGTCAGGGTCCGGATCCTCAGCCATCCGGACGAGGACGCGCGCGGCGTCGAAGCTGAACCGCGCAGGCGCCTGCGGGTTGTCCGGCGGGCTGATCGGCACGGGCCTGCCGCCGACGAGCCTCGCCCAGTCCGGTGGCAGCCGCGACGGCGCTCGCATCAGCGCGCCCGTGATCGAGCGTGAGCTCGTCGCCAGGTCGTCCCAGCGGCTGTCGCCCGAGGCGGCGCGCAGCGCGGCGAACGTGGCCGGCGAGAAGTAGCTGGGGTTCACCGTGACCGGGTTCTTGGTCGCCCAGGGACCGGCGGTCAGCACCGGGGCACCGTTGAGCGACGCGGTCTCCTCGCGCATGATGGCCTTCGCGAGCTTCAGCGCCTCCTGTTGCAGCGCGGGGCGGTGGAAGCGGCACGCGGCGACGAGCAGCGCGCGAGTTGCGTCCACGTCGGCGTCCGAGGCCGCCTGGGGGTCCTGCACGCGACCGTTGCTCCAGTGGAAGGAGAGCAGCCCGTCGGAGCGCCGCAGGTTGGCCTTCGTCCACCCCCAGATGGCGTCGAAGCGCTGCGCGTCGCCGACCGCGGCGGCCAGCAGCATGCCGTAGGCCTGCCCCTCGCCGACGGTGTCGCCGCCCTGGTCGATCCGCTGGACGCGTCCGTCGGCGGTGACGTAGCGGTCCAGGAAGCGCTGCGCCGCGGCGCCGGCGGGGCCGTGGGGCCGGGAGCTCGAGCTCGCGGTCGGCTGCGTCGTGCCGCAGCCGCTGAGGAGGCCCAGCGCGACGGCTCCCAGTGCCAGGGCTGCGATGACGACGTCTCGCACGGGCCGGCTCACGCTGGAACCTGGACGGGCTCGAGCGACCCGTGGGCCGGAGCGGGCGGCTTCTGGAGCGCCGCCCAGCATCCGGTCATGAGGACCGAGACATGGAACGCGGCGAACGAGACGTTGTTGATCGTGGCGGCGTCCGGATTGGTGACGAGGCCGTAGATGCTGGCCGACACCAACACGCCGATGGCCACGAGCGCGGGCCAGACCGCCCCCGGCTGGCGCGCCTGGGCGCCCTTCTTCGGGGTCACGACGAACGAGCCCGACTTGCGCAGCACCGTGTAGATGGTGGACAGGATGTGGATCCAGAAGTTCGCGGCCGAGAGCGCGAAGGCCGCGAAGGTGTAGGAGCCTGCGCCGGCGAGCGCCGCCATCGACAGCGCCAGGACGTAGTAGGGCACGAAGTGGAGCAGGAACTCGGGGGCGTCGATGCCGCCGATGGGCTGGCCGCCGCCGAGGAGGCGGATGACCGGGAAGCTCATGTAGATCAGGACGGTCCACCCGGAGAGGAAGTAGATGCCCGAGAGCAGGTACTGCGCCTTGAGGCGCCACGGGAGCTTCGCCCGCAGCGCGCGCGGGATGCCCGAGAGGCACCCCCTGGCCCAGCGCTGCTGCTGGGACACGTAGGAGGCGGTGTCCTCGGGGCCCAGGCCGCGGGCGAGCACGTCGGGCACGTACGCCGAGCGCCAGCCCTTCTCGTGCAGGACGATCGAGAGCTCGAAGTCCTCGGTCAGCGAGTTCTCGGGGAACCCGCCGACGCTCTCGAACGCCTCCCGGCGGAACAGCACGTTGGTGCCGCAGCAGAAGACGGCGCCGAGCCCGTCCTTGCCGCGGGCGATGGCCCCGAAGAACAGCGCCTGCTGCGCCCAGGACGCCGCCGCGATGCGATTGCCCTCGGTGTTGGCGTAGTACTGCGGGGTCTGCACGAACGCGATGTCCGGGTCCTCCATGTGCCCGAGGGTGGCCTCGAGGAACCTGGGGTCCGCCACGTGGTCGGAGTCGAAGACCGCGATGAACGGGGCCGAGGTCTTCGGGAGGGCATGGTTGATGTTGCCCGCCTTCGCGCCGGTGTGCTGCGGGCGCCGGATGTACCCCACGCCGTGACGGGCGGCGAGGTCACGGATGGCGTCGTCGTTGCCGTCGTCCAGCACCCAGACGCGCACCTCCGCCCCTCGCAGGCCGGCGGCGGCGGCCACCGTCAGGTCGACGATCTCCGGTGGCTCCTTGTAGACCGGGATGAAGACGTCGACGGCCACCCATTGGCTCGGTGCTCGCTGCTCGCGCACGCGCTCGTTCGCGCAGGTCCACCAGAAGCCGAGCGCCTGGACGAGGTTGAAGAGCTCGGCCGCGATCAGGATGCCGTAGAGGTAGGGCGTGCCGACGCGGGCCGGGTTGAGCAGCCAGCCGAAGTACCACACGGCGAAGGGGAGCCCGAGGAGGACCAGGAAGCGCACCCTGCGGCGCACGCTGACCCCGGCCGGCACGGGCTCCCACGTCGGGCGGCGCAACCGGACGTCCCAGGGGCCGCTGCTCACCGGAACTCCCAGACGAGCGTATGGGGCGTCTTGAAACGGCGCACGAGCCTGCGGAAGAAGGTCAGCTGTCCCACCACCTTGTTCGTCTCGTCGAAGAACTGCTTGTTGTCCTGGAATGAGGCGAGGACGAAGACGGGGCTCCCGTCCCTGCGCTTCGGCACTCCGAGGGCGAGGGGCCGCCGGCGGAGCCCGGGGGCGTAGTACTCGAGGACGTAGCGCATGTCGGGCGGCTCGAAGAGCACGAGGCTCCTGGGCCCGGCGTCCGCCTTGATCTGCCGGATGGCGCCGCGGAAGTCGAACAGCCGGGGGTTGCCCTTGTTCGTCTGCTGGTTGGCGAGGCCGAGGAGCAGGGTCAGGGCGACGCCGCCGGCGATGAGCAGCCGTGCCCTCGGCTTGCGAATCCACCCGGTGATGAGCCGCGCGATCAAGAGGAACAGCAGCGGTACGACGAGCAGGAAGTAGCGCACCTCGAACAGCTCGCGGTCGAATGCGGACACGACGAGGAGCAGCACGACGGGGACGAGGGCGGCCGCTGCGAGGATCAGCGTCTGGCGCGATCCGCCCCGCCCGAGCAGGAGCAGCGAGAGCAGCATCAGCAGCGGCCACATCGCGGCCAGCAGCGCGGTCGTCGCATCGGGCTGGTAGCCCCACAGCGCCCAGGCCATGTTCGAGACGACGGCGTAGAAGGACAGCGGGTCGTAGGTCCCGCTCGGCGAGCCGGCCGCGGCGCCGGTGGACTGGTACTGGTGGTGGGCGAACACCGTGAGCGGCACGAGCTGCATGACGAGCACGGCGAACGAATAGGCGAAGCCCAGCGCCAGCGGCCTGACGGGCTCCCCGCTGCGCCGGCGGTGCACGAGGACCGCGACGAAGATGAGCTGCTGCACACCGATCAGCAGCAGGCCGAAGTAGTGCGACCACAGGAGCGCTGCGGTGGCGAGGATGTAGGCCGCCCAGTTGCCCATCGTCGGGCTGCGGATCGCGCGCAGCTGCGTCAGCAGCGCGAGCAGCCCGAAGAGGGTCACGAACGCGTACATCCGCACCTCCTGCGAGTACCAGATCAGCAGCGGGGAGGCGGCGGCGAAGGCGGCCGCGATCAGGCCGGTGCGACGGTCGTACAGCTCCCGCCCCAGCTCGTAGAGCGCCGGGATCACGAGCGTCCCCGCGATCAGCGACGGGAGCCGGACGGCGAACTCGCCGTGGCCGAACGCGCGGATCGTCAGCCACAGCGCTAGGTGGTGCAGCGGCGGGTGGCGGTCGCCGTAGTACAGGTTGCTGAACAGGTCGTGCAGCGAGAGGCGCGCCTGATGGATGCTGATCGCCTCGTCGAGCCAGATCCCGCGCGGGACGGCCAGGCGCAATCCCAGCCCCGCGAGGGTGAGCCCGGCGAGGACGAGCAGGGCGGTCCTGCGGCTCGTATCCGGCTCGCCCCGGCGCGGGAGGCGGCCACGGGGGCCGAAGAGCTCAGCCTCGTGGGCGCCGCGCAGGCGGCGGAACAGGGGTCGGACCGAGTGCTTCTCCAGCGACTCCATCGTGCGCACAGGACCATGCCTCTCGCCGCGACTGAAGGTTCGGGCAACACTACCCGAGGGCCGGGGGTCCGGGTGGGTTTTCGATCCTCAGCCGCTCACAGGCTGCCGGGCCGGTCCAGCTCGGGCTCGCGGGCGAGCGCGCGCAACTCGAGCTGGTGCTCGGCGGCGATGATGTGCACGACCGCGTTGATCAGCGCCAGATGCGTGAAGGCCTGCGGGAAGTTGCCCAGGTGACGGCCGCTGATCGGGTCGAGCTGCTCGGCGTACAGCGCCAGCGGGCTCGCGTACGAGAGCAGCTTCTCGCACAGGCCTCGGGCACGCCCCAGCTCTCCGATCTCGACGAGCGCGGAGACCAGCCAGAACGAGCAGATCGTGAACGTCCCCTCCTCGCCGGAGAAGCCGTCGTCGGTCTCGTCGACCCGGTAGCGCAGCACGAGGCCCTCCTCGGTCAGCTCCTCGGCGATCGCCAGCACGGTGTCGCGGATGCGCGGGTCGTCGGGCGCAAGGAAGCGCACCAGCGGCATCAGCAGCACCGAGGCGTCCAGCGCCTGCGTGTCGTAGTGCTGGACGAAGACCCCGCGCTCATCCACGCCGTGGGCGCAGATGTCCGCGTGGATCTCGGCGGCAGCCGACTCCCAGCGCAGCGCCGTCGCCTCGTCGGCGCGGAT
>JADGPM010000279.1 GCA_017882425.1 Solirubrobacteraceae bacterium | reverse complement strand
TCGACGGCCGCGAGATCGTGCTCGTCGACACGGCCGGGATGCGGCGCCAGGCGAAGGTCTCCGACAGCGTCGAGTACTACACCGTGCTGCGCTCCCAGCGGGCGGTCGAGCGCGCCGACGTCGCCCTCGTCATCTGCGACGCGCGCGACGGCGTCACCACGCAGGACATGCGGATCGCCGAGCTCGCCATGAAGGCCGGCTGCGCGACGCTGCTCGTCCTGAACAAGTGGGATCTCAAGCCGATGGACGAGGCAGGGCTCGACCACGAGCGCGCGAAGGTCCTGCGCAAGCTGCGCCTGCGCCCGAAGGTCATGACCGCCAGCGCGCAGGGCGGCCGCAACGTGCAACGCGTCATGCAGGAGGCGGTCGCGCTCGGCGACCTGATGCGCGCGCGCATCCCCACGCCCGAGCTCAACCGCTTCCTCGCCGACGCGCTCGACCGCCGCCAGCCGCCGGCCAAGCAGGGCCACCGCCTCAAGATGCTCTACCTCGCGCAGATCGAGACGCGGCCGCCGCGCTACGCGCTCCAGGTCAACAACCGCAACAAGATGACGCGCGACTACGCCTTCTACCTCGAGAACCAGTTGCGCAAGCGCTTCGGCTTCGACGGCGTGCCGCTGATCATCGACATCAAGGAGCGCAAGCAGCGGCGCTCCGAGCGGGCGTGAGCGCAGGCCACCGGCGCCTCGCGGCCCTGATCGGGCTCGTCCTGGCGCTCGCCGCGCTCGCCGTCGGCCTGCTCGTCGGGCGCAGCGGGGGTGCGGCCGCGGCGGATCGTCCGCCCGCGACGGCCACGCTCCAGCTCGTCCCGGCCCGTGCGCTCGTCGCCGTGCACGTCGCCACCGACCGCGGGCGCGACGCGGCGGCCCGTGCCGCCCGGCTCCTGCGGCGCCTCCCGTCCTGGCCCCGCCTGCAGGCGAGCATCCTCAAGCGCCTCGATGCGACGGGTTGCGGCATCGACATGCGTCGCGACCCGGGGCACGAGGCCGTCTTCGCGCTGCTGCCCGGGCGCGGCGGGGTCTCCTCGCCGCTGCTCGTCACCGATGCGCCGGCCACCGGCGTCGGCGACGTCCCGCAGCCGTGCGGCGCGCTCGTCGTGCGCCGCATCGGCGGCCTCATCGTCATCGGCGAGCCGACGGGCGTGCTCGCCGCCGAGGCGCTGCACGAAGGGCGCGGGACGTCGCTCGCCGCGAGCCCCGTGTACCGCCGCGCCGCCTCGGGCCTGCCCGACAGCCGCGTGGCCGACGCCTGGGTCTCCCCCCAGGGCGCGCGGCGTCTGCTGGCGCCGCTCGGCGGCGCCCTGGGCACCATCGGCGCGCTGCTCGACGAGCCCGGTCTGCAGGGCGTCGCCGCGGCGCTCGTCCCCGGCGCCGAGCACGCCCGCATCACCGTGCGCCGCGTGTCCGGCAAGCCCGGCGGCGCCCCGCCGTTCCAGGCCACCCTGCAGCGCTTCGCGCCGGCCGGCACGCTCGCCTACGTCGCCTCCGGCGACCTCGCGAGCGCCCTGCAGCGCCTGCTCGTGCTCGCCGGACCGGGCGCCGGGGCCCGGCTGCCGCGCCTGCTCGCCCAGGGCGGCAAGCCGCTCACGACGCTCGGCGACCTGGGCCGCGAGTCCGCCGTCGCGATCGCGCCCGGGGAGACGGGCCCCACGCTGACGCTGCTCTCGCGCGTGAGCGCACCCGCGCGCGCCCGCGCAGCGATGACGGCGCTCGAGCCGGCGCTCGCCACGCTCGTCGGCGCGCCCGCGGGGACGGCGTTCGCCGACGCAAGCCCCGGCGGCCGGCCCGCCAGGACGCTCTCGGGCGCCGCCGGCACGCCGCTGACCTGGGCGATCGACGGGAACACGCTGATCGTCGCCACGACCCCGTCGGCCGTCGCAGACGCACGCGGGTCCGGCGCCCGCCTCACCGACTCGCCGGGATACCGCGCCGTCGATGGAAACGTCCCAAATCCGATCAGGTCGCTAGTCTTTCTCGACCCCAAGCAGCTCCTGCAGCTGAGCGCGCAGTCCGGCATCGGACCGGGAACCGCACTGCAGGGGATTCGTGACGACCTCGACCGCATCCGCGCCATCGGCGCGTACGGCGCGGGCACCGGGAACGTCTCCACCGTCGAACTCTCCTTCTCGATCCCATGAGCCAAGACACCAGCTTCCTGTTCACGTCCGAATCGGTGACCGAGGGTCACCCCGACAAGGTCGCCGACCAGATCTCCGACGGCGTCCTCGACGCCGTCCTCGCCAACGACCCCGACGGGCGCGTCGCCTGCGAGACGCTCGTCAACACGGGCCTCGTCGTCGTCTCCGGTGAGATCTCGACCGACACCTACGTCGACATCCAGGAGATCGCGCGGGCGACGATCCGCAAGATCGGCTACATCGACGCCGACCTCGGCTTCTCCGCCGACTCGTGCGCCGTCCTGAACGCGATCGACAAGCAGTCGCCCGACATCGCCCAGGGCGTCGACCAGGCCTACGAGTCCCGCACCGATCCCAACGACGACGACGAGCTCGACGTCGCCGGTGCAGGCGACCAGGGCATGATGTTCGGCTACGCCTCCAACGAGACCCCCGAGCTCATGCCGCTGCCGATCTCGCTCGCGCACAAGCTCGCCAAGCGTCTCGCCGACGTGCGCCACGCGAACGACCTGCCCTACCTGCGCCCCGACGGCAAGACCCAGGTCTCGATCCGCTACGTCGACGGGCGCCCCGTCGGCATCGAGCAGCTGCTGATCTCCACCCAGCACGCCGAGGGTGCCGAGGGCGGGATCAAGGACGACCTCTGGGAGCACGTCGTCGAGCCGATCCTCCCCAAGGGCCTCTACGACGAGAACGAGTTGCGCCGCGTGTTCCTCGTGAACCCGACCGGCCGCTTCGTCATCGGCGGCCCGGTCGGCGACGCCGGCCTCACCGGCCGCAAGATCATCGTCGACACCTACGGCGGGATGGCCCGCCACGGCGGCGGCGCGTTCTCGGGCAAGGACCCGTCGAAGGTCGACCGCTCCGCCGCCTACGCCACGCGCTACGTCGCCAAGAACCTGGTCGCCGCCGGCCTCGCCGACCGCGCCGAGGTCCAGGTCGCCTACGCGATCGGCGTCGCGCACCCCGTCTCCGTCATGGTCGAGACGTTCGGCACCGAGAAGATCGGCCGCGGCCGCATCGAGGAGCTCGTCCGCGAGCACTTCGATCTGCGCCCCGGCGCGTTCCGCGAGGCGCTGAACCTGCACCGCCCGATCTATCAGAAGACGGCCGCGTACGGTCACTTCGGCCGCGACGACCACGACTTCACGTGGGAGCGCGTGGACAAGGCGGCGGCGCTGGCCGAGGCGGCGGGGCTGGCGTTGCCGGTGACGGCCGCCTAGGTCACCGCGCTCGTCGGGCGCGGACCTCGCGGCGCCTGAGGCCGGGCGGGCGGGTCCGGTTCGAGGGCTGTGGCTCTGCCACAGCACCTCGGCCCCGTGCGCCCTCATCCATCCGCGATCTCTCGCTCCTGCGCTGCCGGGACGGTTCGGGCGCGGTTCTTCTGGTTCGCGCGGCTGAGGCCGCGCTCCAGCCTGATCAGGCCGCCGGGACGATCGCGAACGCGCGGGCCGGGAAGCCCGAGCCCCGGTGGGGCTTGGCCAGACCGCGACGATGAGCGCGCCCGTCGCCGGCACCCGGTCGATCCCCGGGGCGAAGGCGTGGGTCAGGTCCACCCAGCGGCACGTACGCAGACCGTCGAGCGCGGCGGCGAGTCCGGAGGCGTCCATCGCCGGGCCGCTCCGAACGGCCGTCAGCTCAGGCCGTCGGTCGGCAGGCCCTCCTGCTGGCGCTCGGCACTGTGGCGGCGCTGGGCGTGGTCCACGGCGGTCGCGACGCTGGAGGGGTCGTTGACCCCGTCGAAGGTGAACTCCGAGTCATCGGTGCCCGCCGTGTCGAAGTCGACCGCGCCGACGCGGAACAGGCGATCGATGG
>JADGPM010000049.1 GCA_017882425.1 Solirubrobacteraceae bacterium | reverse complement strand
GAGGGGTGAGCGACGGGACTCGAACCCGCGACCGCCTGGACCACAACCAGGAGCTCTACCAGCTGAGCTACGCCCACCGTGCAGGCGCAAGTGTAGGGGTCGGCGGAGCGGGCCGGGTCTTCACGGGCTCTTCAGACTTCGACCGGTAGCCTCGCGCTCGTGACCGATGTCGTTCCCCGTCGCCGTGCCGACGCCCAGCGCAGCGTCGCGGCGATCCTCGGCGCCGCCCGCGACGTGCTCGCGGCCGACCCGGTCGCCGAGGTCCAGGCGATCGTCGAGCGCAGCGGCCTGAACCGCTCGACCGTCTACCGGCACTTCCCCCATCGGACGGCGCTCGTCGCCGCCGTGTACGGGGAGTACCTCGATGCGGTCACAGCCTGCCTGCAGACGCTCGACCCGGATGCCCCCGACGTGCGCGCCGAGCTGCGCCGCGTGACCGTCGCGGTGCTCTGCATCGCCGACCGCTGGCGGCCCTTCCGCTACGCACCCACGTTCGGCGTGGACTTCTCCGATCGCCGCGACCGGTTCCGCCCGCCACTGGCGGCGATGATGGAGCGCGGGCGCCGCGACGGCGTCCTGCGGCAGGACATGACCGTCGAAGAGCTGATCCTCGGCTGGGGGGTGTCGGTGCCGAACGCGTCGATCCGGGTCGCCGAGGGCTCCTGGACGATCGACGACGCCGCGGACTTCATGCTCGTGCTGATCGCGCCCCGCTGAAACTGCAGCGTCGCGTTGCACTCCGCCGCCGCGGGGCCTAATATCCGGAGCGTCTCAGGCAACGGACTGTGAGACCCGGCGACTGACCTCCGCCGGGGACGGCAGCGGGCTTGGATGCCCTCCTTTCCCCTGCACGACCGCGGGTGCGGCAACCACCACGCCCGCGGTCCAGGGAACGTGCCGCAGCGGACGATCGGACCCGAGCCGACCGCCCGTGGCGAGTCTCGATCATCCGCGAGATCCGCGAACCCGGCAGCGCCCCCGGCTGGATTCGAACCAGCGACATCCGGCTTAGAAGGCCGGCGCTCTATCCAACTGAGCTACGGGGGCGTGGGCGCAATGGTGGCACGCCGAGGAGTCGGTCAGGCGCCGGCGGCCTGCGCGGCGATGCCCCTCAGCGCACCGTTGAGCACGCTGTCGCGCACCCGGTCGGCGACCGCGCCGCGCAGCAGCAGGCCGAGCTTGAATCCCGGATCGACGACGAGCCGGTGCGTGACCACGGTCGCGCCGCCCTTGGAGGTCAGCTGAAACGTCCCCTGCATGTCCTTCAGGTCGCCGCCCGCGCGCGCCGCCTCGACCTCGGACTCGGGGTCGTAGGTGAAGGCGATCTCGGTGTGGAGGTTCCCCGCCGGCGTCTTGTGCATGCAGCGCGCGCGCGTCGCGCGGCCGTCGCCGTCGTGACCGGTCACGTCGACCGACGCAAAGAACGGATGCCATCGCGGGTAGCTCTCGACGTCGGACACGATCGCCCAGACCCGGTCGGGCGAGGCCGCGATCGTCTCGGTCTTCTCCCCCTTGATCATCAGGCGCTCGAGCCTACACGTAGGCTTGCGCGGTGGCCGCCCACCAGCTCGCCCAGGTGAACATCGCGCTGCCCCGCGAGCCGCTCGACGCCCCGCTGCTCGCCGAGTTCGTCGCGAATCTCGCGCCCGTCAACGCGGCGGCCGACGCCGCCCCGGGATTCGTCTGGCGCCTGCAGACCGACGACGGGGACGCCACCGGGATCCGCGCCTTCGGCGACGACCGGCTGATCGTGAACCTCTCCGTCTGGGAGTCCGTCGAGGCGTTGCGCGCGTTCGTCAGCGGTGCCCGGCACCTGGCGGTGCTGCGCCGCCGGCGCGCGTGGTTCGAGCGGGCCGCCGAGGCCCACCTCGCGCTGTGGTGGGTCCCGGCCGGGCACGAGCCGTCCGTGAGCGAGGCCGAGGAGCACCTCGGGCTGCTGCGCCGCGCGGGTCCCTCCCCCGCCGCGTTCACGTTGCGCAGCCCGTTCCCGCCGCCGCGCTAGGCCCCGCGGCGCCCCGCGAGCGAGACCGCGAAGGCCTCGTCCCGATCGGTGTGCCAGTCACGCAGCTCCAGACCGGCGACCGCGAAGTCGCGCTCCAGCCGCTGCCGGGTGAACTTCGCGCTGACCTCGGTGCGCATCTCCTCACGCGCCTCGAAGCCGATGTCGAGGTGCAGGTCGGCGACGTGCACCCGCATCGCCTCGCGCGCACGCAGCCGCATCTCGATCCACTCGTGCTCGCGATCGAAGAACGCGACGTGCTCGAAGGCCGCCGGATCGAAGTCCGCACCGAGCTCGCGGTTCATGACGTGCAGGACGTTGCGGTTGAACTCCGCGGTGATCCCCGCGCTGTCGTTGTAGGCGGCCTCGATCACCTCCGGGTCCTTGACCAGGTCGGTCCCCAGCAGGAAGTGGTCCTGCGGCCCGAGCAGCCCGGCGATGTCGCGCAGCAGCCGCCGCCGGCTGCCCGGCGTGAAGTTCCCGATCGTGCCGCCGAGCAGCGCGACGAGCCGCGGCGCGTCGTCGCTCGCCGGGATCTGCGGGAGATGGCGCTCGAAGTCCCCGACGACGCCGTGGACCGTGAGGCCGGGATAGTCGTCGACGAGCTCGCTGGCCGCCTCGCGCACGACGCGCTCGGAGACGTCGACCGGGACGTAGCGCAGGTCCTCGGTGCCGTTCGCCGAGCCCATCGCATCGAGCAGGCGACGGGCCTTCGCCGTCGACCCGGACCCCAGCTCGACGAGCTCGCGCGCTCCCGTCACGGCGGCGATCGCGTCGGCCGAGGCGTCGAGGATCGCCGTCTCGGTGCGCGTGGGGTAGTACTCCGGCAGCTCACAGATCGCGTCGAACAGCTCTGAGCCGCGCGAATCGTAGAAGTGCTTCGGGGGGATCTCCTTGAAGGGCCTGGTCAGCCCGTCGAGGACGTCCTCGGCCAGGCGCCGCTCGGTGCCCTGCGCGAGGTGGACGTCGATGCGGATCGCCGGATCGTCGCCGGTGACCGCGTGCAAGGCGCTCATGCGTCCTCCGCGAGTCGCACGCCGGCGAAGATCTGCCGGCGCTGTGGGTGGTCCCAGTTCCTGAAGGTCGGCGAGGCGACGCGCGCCGCGGTGGCCCACGAGCCGCCGCGCAGGACGCGGTAGTCGCCGCCGAAGAAGACCTCCGAGTACTCCTTGTACGGGTGTGCGACGAAGCCGGGGTAGCCGCTGAAGCGGCTCGCCGTCCACTCCCACCCGTAGCCGATCCCCTCGATCGTCCGCTGGTCCCAGGTCGCCGCCCGCTCCCACTCCTGCTCGGTGGGAAGGCGCGCGCCGTGCGCTCTGGCGAAGGCGTCGGCCTCGAACCAGGAGACGTGCTGGACGGGTGCGTCCGGATCGATCGGGGTGTACTCGCCGATGCGCCACTCGCGCCCGTCGCCCGTCCAGTTCAGGGGGTGGGTGATGTCGTACTCCTGCTTCCAGGCCCACGCCTCCTCCGACCACCATTCGCGGCGCTCGTAGCCCCCGCCCTCGGCGAACGACAGCCAGGTCGCGTTGGTGACGGGGGTCCGCGCGATGCGGAACGCCGGGAGGTCGACGACGTGGCGCGGACGCTCGTTGTCGTAGGCGAAGCCCTCGGGCCCGGCGCCGAGCACGGCCTCGCCCGCCGGAACCTCCAGCAGCTCCAGCCCGCCGCGGCCGGCGCGGGCGGGCTGCGGGCGCTGCAACGGCCCGCTCCAGCCCGGCAGTCGCGCCAGGTTGATCGTCTGCAGCATCGTCTCCTGGTGCTGGAGTTCGTGCCGGATCACGAGCTCGTGCACGACGCCGGCGCCTGCGCCGAGCCGCTCGGTGACGGCGACGGAGCGCTCACGCACGGCGGCGAGGTAGTCGTGCGCCTCGCCCGTGCGCAGGAACGGCAGGTCGCCGCGCCGCGCGCGCGGCGTCTCGAAGGCGTCGTAGAGCTCGGCGAGATCCTCGCGCAGCATCTCCTCGCCACCGAGTCGGTGCACGATCCAGAGGTCCTCGAAGGCGGCGATGTGGCCCAGGTCCCACACGAGCGGGCTCATCAGCGGCGAGTGGACGCGCTCGAGGTCCTCGACCGAGATTCCCGCGACGAGCGCCAGCGTCCGCTCACGCGCGCCGGCGAGCGCCGTCAGGAGCGCGGCGTCCGACACCGAGGCACCGCGGGATGTGGTCTTCAGCGACGGCATGCGCCTGATGAGTCCTCGTTCCGGGTACGACGTTACACGGCGTCCGGATCAGCCCCGCCCTATCCGAGAGCGCCGGACCTGAAACGCGCGGGACTCAGTCCGGGGCGTTCGGGGGCTTGGGGGGCTTGTGGTGCCAGTCGCGGAAGGCGCGCAGCAGCTCGTCGCGCGCGGCCGGCTCGAGCGTCTCCTCGCTCAGCGTGCCGACGGCCGTCACCGTGCTGCGCAGCTGATCGACGTACATCACGCAGGCGTCGCAGATCTGGAGGTGCGCCTCGAAGCGCTCGCGGTCGGCGGGCGACAGCGCGCCGTCGAGGTAGTCGGTCACGAGCTCGACGAGCTCGCGGCAGGTGATGTCGTCGATCAGCACGCTCATGCCGCCGTGGCCATGTCACCCATGAAGTAGCGCTCCAGGGCCGCGCGCACCTTGGCGCGCGCGCGGTGGAGCAGGACCCGCTGGTTTCCGGCGCTGATCTGCAGCGCCTCGCAGACCTCCTCGGCGTCCCAGCCCTCGACGTCGCGCAGGCGGATCACCGCACGCTGGCTCTCCGGCAGCTCGTCGAGCGCCCCGCCGATCACCTGCAGCGTCTCGCCCGCCAGCAGGCGCTCCTCGGGCCAGTCGCGCGGCGGGGCCGCCCAGTGGTAGGGCCACTCGCCGTCGTCGCGGGCGCGAAAGCGCTCGGGCTCGACGCTCGCCTCGCCGATCGCGGCGTCGGCGGTCGCCAGCGCCGAGAACGGCACCGTGCGCCCCTCGCGCGCTCCGCGCGTCCGCGCGCGGTTGGCGAGGATGCGCATGATCCAGGTCTTCAGGCTCGAGCGTCCCTCGAAGCGGTCGATGCCCTGGATGACGGCGAGCCATGTCTCCTGGACGACCTCCTCGGCGAGGGCGGGGGTGCGGACGTAGAGGCGAGCGATGCGCAGCATCGAGGCGTTGTAGCGATCGACGAGCGTGACGAACGCCTGCTCGTCGCCCGCGCGGAGGGCCGCCACCAGCGCGGCGTCGTCGGCGGTCTGCTGAAAGGGCTCGCCGTTCACGGAGGTCGGTCGTCTGCGGGTGGTGGCGCTGGACCGCGCGGTACGACGGAACCTAGCGCTCCGCGAGGGTCGCGTGCACGGGAACGCCGCTGCGGGGAGCCGGATGCCCACATCTGCCGGTCCACCGCCGCACGAGGACGTTACGCGGCGCCGGAAGCCCACGCCTAGACTGCCTCCGTATGACGCGCCGTGCCCTCGCCCTCTGCCTGCCCGCGCTCACGCTCGCGCTCGCGAGCTGCGGCTCCGGCGGAACGACAGGCGTGACCACCGGCGTGTCGGGCACGACCGTCACCGGTCCCGGCGTCCAGACGACAGCGCCGCCATGGAAGCCCGAGTACGCCCACATCCAGCAGCGCATGCGCGTCCTGGGCCTGCCGCGGCCGGGGAGCGAGAAGTTCCACATCCACGAGCTCCTGCACATCTACAACGACGGTCTGCTCGTCGAGGTCCCGGGCAACATCGGGATCGACGAGCGCCAGCACGTCGAGTCCGCGCTCCACACGCACGTCGACTCCCCCGGTGTGATCCACATGGAGGCCGGCAAGCCGTTCGCGGCGACCCTCGGCGAGTTCTTCGACGTCTGGGGCCTGGCACTCGGGCCCGACCACATCGGCGGCCTGAACGCCACGAAGGACAAGCCGCTCCACGTCTTCGTCAACGGCAAGCCGATCACCGACCCGGCGGCCCACGTGCTCAGGAAGAACGACAACATCGTGATCGCCTACGGCAGCCTCCGGGGCGTGCCGCTGATCCCCGACACCACACCGATCGACAACGCGAACGGCAGGGGCAAGACCCCGGGGCCCTGCTCGATCGGCAAGGGCGACAAGAAGCGAACGAAGTGCTTCGTGAACCAGAAGTAGCGGGCTGAGCATGCGCCGCGGGCTCAGGGGGGCGCTGCTGCGAACCCCGCTGGGCGAGCCCGCGCTGCGGATCAGGCGCGCGTTCGAGCCGCGCGTCACG
>JADGPM010000278.1 GCA_017882425.1 Solirubrobacteraceae bacterium | reverse complement strand
GGCGTCGGATGCGTGACAGAGATGCGTCGCTGCTTGACACGGCCCGGCGCGGGCAACGGCGCCGGCCAACACATCACCGTCACCGTGCGTCGCTGGGCCGCACTCGCGCTCCGGACGCAAGGTAGCAACACCCGAGCTCGATACTCAGCGCCTGTCTCTCGTCCCGATGACGGCCGACATCGCGTCCACGTCGATCGCGACGACCGCCGCGCGCTGTGCCGATCAGGCGCCCACCAGTGCGTCCAGGCAGCGCGGGGCTCCGATCGGGCGATCGCCGGCGATCGTGAGGACGTGGCCGTCGTACGCCCGCCACCAGCCGCGTGCCGGAGCGGCGTCGGGCCAGGTGATCGTGAGCGGCGACCAGGTCCGCCCGTCACCGTCTCCGAGTTCGACGAGCGCCCGGCGCACATCAAGCCGCAGGCCGCCGCGACGGACCTTCGTGGCGGCCTCCTTCGCCGTCCACAGGAGGTTTGCGGTCAGGTCCGCCTCCTGCCCGGCGGCGGCCGTTGCGAGCAGGCTGCGCTCGGCCGGGGCGAACCATTCGCGCTGGAAGGCGGGGCTGCGCGGCTCGACGAGCTCGACATCGCAGCCCAGGACGGGAGCCCGCGGCCCCGCGACCGCCAGACCCAGGCCCGCACGGTGGCTGAGCGACAGCGCGACGGGCAGCTGCTCCTCACCGGTCCACGGCTCGGGCGCCCCGTCGGTCGCGGCGAGGATCTCGATCTCCTCCGGGGCGATGCCGAGCCACGCGCCGACAGCGCTCTTCGCGGTCCAGCGCCCGAGCCGCCAGGCGTCGCGGCGCACGGCGAGCCGCAGTCCGCCCTGGACCGCGCGCTCGCGTGACCCGAGCCATCCGTCGCCCGCGGGGACGTCAGCCGCCGATCGGACCAGATACCCGGGAGCCGTCACGCGAGGCCTCCTGCTCCATCGCCCGCGCCATCCCGCGCTCGACGGCGTCGATGAGGTACGGGCGCAGCGCGGCCGGGTCGATGATCCGGTGGACCGACCCGACCTCGACCGCGCGCTCGACGCTGTGGATCTCGTCGAAGCGCGCGGCGAGCTCACCGAGCTTCTCGGAGCGGACCTCCGCCCACTGCGCCTCGCGCGCGACCCGCAGGCGCTGGCGCTCGCTGCCCGCGGCGGTCGCCAGGCGGGCGTCGAGCTCGGCGATCCGCGGGTCCTCGCGGGCGGCGATGTCGACGTCGCGGGTGAAGACGACGGCCGCAGCCGGCGCACCGCCGATGACCGAGGCGCGCGCGCCCTCCAGGGCGACCGCCTCGAAGTTGTCGTTGAGCTTGTGCGAGAAGACCACGAACGCGCCGCCGTGGTACCGCGAGACGACGCAGAAGACGATCGGACCGTCGAAGTTCACCACCGCCCGCCCGATCTCGGCGCCGTACTCGAGCTGCCAGGAGCGCATCGACTCGGGTGACCCGTCGAAGCCGGAGAGGTTGGCCAGCACGACGAGCGGGCGGCGCCCCGCGACGGAGTTGATGGCGCGGGCGATCTTCTTCGAGGAGCGCGGGAAGAGCGTGCCCGACGTCCAGCGCTCGGGCCCGTCGGCCGGAACCTCGCCGTAGCGCGGCAGCGGGCGTGACTCGAGGCCCAGGAGGGCGACCGGAATGCCGCCGAGATGCGCGTCCCACACGACGCCGCTCTCGGCGTCGCGCATTCCGGCCCAGCGCTCGAGCGGGGGCTCGTCGGCGTCGATCGCGGCGCGCATCACCGCGCGAATGTCGAAGGGCTTCTTGCGCTCCGGGTTCGTCTCGGCGGAGAAGATCGCACCGACGGTCGTCAGGTCGGAGTCCGGGGCCGCATGGGGTGCCGGCCGCACATCGCGGTCCGTCGGGTCGCTCGTGGCCGCACGTCGTGGGAAGCGCTCGCCCGGGACGACGTACGCATGGTCGTAGTAGCGCAGCAGCACGGCGCACGCGCCCGCGAGGTCGGTCGCCCAGTACTGGCCCTGCCCGTTGGGGCCCATGATCCGCTCGTAGCCGCCGATGCCCAGGTTGTCGTCGGCCGAGACGCCGCCGGAGTAGTCGAGCGCCTGCTTGCCCGTCAGCACCATCGCGCTCTCCGGCGTCATCACGAGGATCCCGCGCGTGTGCATCAGCATCGTCGCCTCGGCGTTCCAGTACGGCTGGGCGCCGACGTTGATGCCGGTCACGACGACGTTCAGCTCACCGCCGCGCTGGGTGAACTCGATGATGCGCCGCAGCACGGCGGAGATCCAGTCCATGTTCTCCGTGCCGCTGTCCATCGCGATCCGGGCGCCTGCGGAGATCGCGAACCATTCGAGCGGCACGCCGAGGCGTTCGGCGAGGTCGAGCGCAGCGTTGATCAGCCGGCACTCCGGCTCGGCGAGCGAGCCGAGCGCCTTCGTCGGATCACCGAGCAGCGCGACGCGCAGCATGCCCTCGGGGTGACGCGGCGTGACGTTGCGGACGAGCCCGGCGACGATGCCCGGCTCGTTCATCGCGATCGGCCGATCGATCGGGACGAGCGCGCCGCTCGCATCGAGGTCGTGCTCCTCGAAGCTCCCGCCCAGCAGCTTCAGGACCTCGGCCGGATGCGGTGTGCCGCGCCGGCGCGCCGAGACGACCCTTCGGGCGCCCTCGTCGAGCGGCTGCAGCGGCTCGGTCGGAGGCTCGTCGACCTCCATGACGATGCCGGTGCCGGCCGGCGAGAAGAGCCGCACGACGCGATCGCGCACGGTCCCGTCGTCCTCGCGCATCCGACCGCGCACCAGCACCATCTCGATGCCGAGGCCCTCGGTGTTCGGCGCAAGGCGCGCGACGATCCGCGCGAACTCGTCCGGGCGCAGCTCGATCTCGGGCCAGACATGGAGCAGGACGCGGTTCCACTGCAGGCGCCGGCTCTGGCGCAGGTGGGCCTGGAAGTGCCGCAGACCCTCGAGCGCCTCGACGTAGACGCGCTCGAACTCCGGCAGCGCGGTGACGCGGTCGTCGTCGTCGCGGACCGGCGTGAGGTCGCGCACCTCGGCCATCGCGAACAGCCGCTCGTCCTTCGGGTTCTCGCGCGCGACGCCGTGGAAGAGGTAGACGTCCTCTGCGGCGGGGAGGCGTTCGAGCGTGAAGTTCTGCAGCCGCCACAGCTGCAGGCGGTCGGCGATCATCGGGTGCAGGCCGCGGACGAGCTCGTCCTCGGCGAGCCCTTCGGGGCCGGGGCGGAACGTGAACAGCTCGACCGCACCGAGCCCGCGGCCGCGTTCCGGCACGGCGATCGCCACGACCACCCGGTGGACGGTGGGCGGGAGGTCGACCGCCCGCAGCGCGGCGGTGAGGGCGGCGGCGGTCTCGTCAGCTGGGGGCGCGGCACCGCGCCGCTCGGCGTAGAAGTCGGCCGAGACCTCGCCGCCCTCCGGCACGTCCGCTGCCAGCGCCGCGAACTGGCGCACCGCGTCGCCCAGGCCGTCCAGGTCGATCGCCGCGGTGACGAGGTTTCGCGGGCGGCCCTGATAGCGGTAGGTCGCCGTCAGCAGGCCGTCGATCTCACCGAAGCCCGCGAGCGAGGGCATCCGGTAGAAGCGCCGGGTCATGATCTCGAGCAGCGCGCGGCGCTGGGTGGGGTCGGCATCTCGCAGGCGCTCAGTGAGCGTCGTGACGAGCGCCCGCGGACAGGCGACGACGGCGGCGATCGACGCTTCGCGTCCCGGGCCGTCGGGCGCCGCCATGAGCTGATCGAGATGCCCCGAGGCCTCGGCGTAGATCCGCTCGCGCGCCTCCTCCACGAGCGGCTCGTCGAAGAACCGCCAGCGGCACTCGCGCGCGATGTCGGCCAGGACGGGGTCGCGCCGCTCGGTGACCCGCACGAGCCGGTCCAGTGCACGTCGGAACGGGCGGCCGGGACCGGTCGCGCCGGGGACGTAGCGCGCCGCGCAGCTGTCGATCATCGCGAGCACCGCCGCCCGCGCCGCGGCGGAGCGCTGCTCGGCGACGTACAGCCGGTAGGCCGCGTCCTCCAGGGCGGGCGTGCGCTCGAGCCCGTCGACGTCGTAGTGGGCCAGCGCGCGCTCGAGCAGGACACGGAAGCCGGCCGGCAGCCCCTCGGCGACGGCGTCGAGCGAGTGCAGCCATGCGTGCAGGTGCTCCTGGGGACTGCGCTGGTGCCCCTCATCGTCGTCGTGTCGGGGGCGTGTGAGCGCCTGGAGGTCGGCGTACAGCTCGATCAGGTGGGCCTCGCCGTCGGCCGGTTCCGGGTACTCGGCCGCGGCATCGTCGAAGGCTGCGACGATGCGCGTCGCCTCGGCCGGCGGAACGTCGTAGCCGAGCGCGAGCCACTCCAGGCGCCACAGTGCCTCGCGGCGCCGGAGCAGCGGGTGGCGCACCGGCTCGACGACCGAGAACACGACGCGCTCGGCGTCGCGGTCCGGCTCGATCTGCTCGAGCGGCTCGAGCTGCACGAGCGGTGCCTGAGGTCCGACCTGGACGTTCGGGGTGGTGAGCACCGCGCGCACGCGGCCCGCGAAGGGGGCGACGTAGGAGCTCTCCATCTTCATGCTCTCCACGACGGCGACGACGTCGCCCGCCGCGACCTCGTCGCCCACCGCCACGGGGATCGAGACGACGACTGCGGGTGCCGTGTTGCGCACGATGCCGCCCTCGTCGTGAGCGATCCTGTGGGGCACGCCGTCGACCGCGACGAGGATGTCGACATCCTGGGAGGAGAGCAGCGTCCGGTGGCGGGAACCGCCGATCGTCAGGTGCTGCTCGTGCGGTCCGCGCCGCTCGACGTCGACCTCGAGGACGACGCCGTCGACGGCGACCCGCCAGCGGGTGGGCCCGAGTTGGCTCACGCCGAACGAGTAGCGCTGGCCGCGGTGGCGGAGCTCGACCCGGCGGACGATCGGCGCATCGGCCTCGGGTCGTCCGCGGCGCGCAAAGGCATAGAAGCGCCCGCGATCGACGGCCGTCGCCGCGTCCGCGGACTCGATCGCCGCCTGCAGCAGCGCAACGTCGGCGTGGCGGTCGGGGGCGAGGCCGCCGGAGAGGTCGAGCTGCTCGAGCCACGCGGTGTCGATCGTCCCGGCACGGAGCTCGGGACGATCGAGCAACTCGAGCAGCACCCCCTGGTTCGTGGCGGCACCATCGACCACGACGAGCGTCTCGGAGAGCGCATGCCGCAGCCGCCCGATCGCCTCGCCCCGGTCGGCGCCCCAGGCGACCACCGTGGCGAGCGTCGTGTCGGCGCCCGGAATCAGCGTGTCGCTCTCGGTCACGCCGGTGTCGACGCGCACGAACGGCCCGTTCGGCAGGCGCAGGAGCTGCAGGCCCGCGGGAGCAGCGGACGGTCCGTGGTCCTCGACGCGCAGGCGTGCCGCCAGCGCGTGTCCCGTCGGGACGGGCGGCGCGCCCTCGAGCCGTCCGCCGATCGCCACCCGCAGCTGGGCCTTCACGAGGTCGAGCCCCGTGGTCATCTCCGTCGCGGGGTGGCCGGGTTGCAGGTGGGGGACGATCTTCAGGAACCACGGCCGCCGGTCGTCCGCGTCCCAGAGGAACTCGATGGTCCCGGCGCCGCGGAAGCCGGCCGCGTCGGAGATCCGCACGGCTGTGTCGCGCAGGTCGTGCTCCTGGTCGGACGAGAGCGCCGGGCACGCGGACTCCTCGAGGATGCGGTGGCCGTGACGCCCGCAGGTGGCGTCGCGCACGCCGACCGCCCATGTCGCTCCCCGGCCGTCCGCGAGGATCTGCACCGCGAGCCGGCGGACGTGATCGACCGCCGTCTCGAGGAACACGGTCGTGTCCCCGAAGGCCTCCTCCGCCTCGGCCCGCGCGCTCTCGAACGCCGAGGGCAGCTGGTCGGGCGCGTCGACGCGCCGCATCCCCAGGCCGCCGGAGCCCGCCGTGGCCTTCACCATCAGCGGGAACCCGATCTCGACGGCGTGACGCGCGGCCTCCTCGGCGCTCGCGACCGGTCCGCCGCTCCATGGCGGGACCGCGGCCCCTGCCTCTTCGGCGACCCGGTGGGCCGCGATCTTGTCCGCCGTCAGGCGCAGCGTCGCCGGATCGGGACCGATGAAGACGATCCCGAGGCGCTCGCACATCTCCGCGAAGGCCGGGCGCGAGGCGACAGCGTCCCAGCCCGCCCACGCCGCGTCGGCGTGCGCCGCGACGAGCGCGGCCTCGAGGGCCTCGAGGCCCAGGGGTCCGGGGCCGACGGGGCCTAGGCTGATCGCCTCGTCCGCCTGGCGGACCGCCATCGCCTGGCGGTCGGCGTCGCTGTGGATGGCGATCAGGCACACGCGGCCCCCTCGCTGCTCGTCGAGTTCGCGCACGGTGTGCAGGACGCGCATCGCGCCTTCGCCGCGATCGACGATCGCCAGCCGGCCGAACGGGGGTCGCATCAGGTCATCGCCGCGCGGATCGGCGTCAGCGCGTCCTCGTCGAGCCCGCCCGGCAGCTCGATCGTCCGGTAGCCCTCGAGGCGGACGAGCACGCGGCCGTCGGCATCGACGACGTCGGCGTCGCTCGCTCCGTCGTCGCGCGGCGTGACGATCGCGAACACCGCTCCGCCCACCCCGGACTCGGCGGCCGCGAACGGCAGCACGCGGTCGACGTGCGTCGGCAGCGCCATGCGCCCGGTGGTGCCGAGCTCCCAGACGCCCGCGGTCTGAAAGCACAGCTCGATCAGCCGCGGAGCGATCACGGTCGTGCGATCCGACGGCTCGTGGTTCGCGGGCAGGTCGCCGGCGAGGCGCCCGACGACGACGCCGTCCTCGCGCCACGCCCTGTCGAGCACGCGGTAGGCCGGGCCGTGGAAGTAGATCCGGTAGACCTCGCCAGAGCCGACGCCGCGGTCGCCGCCGCCGTCGGCGGGCAGCGCTCGCTCCGGCGCAGCGGCGGCCTCGGGCGCGAGGCGCACGCGGCCGGTGAAGTGGACGGTCTCCTGTTCGTCCTGCCCCGGGAGCGCGCGGCGCCCCACCAGCCGGCAGTCGGCGAGCAGCGTCCCGTCGCCTCCGTCGCGGGCGAGCGCGTGGATCTCCACGCGGCGCGGCTCGTCGCGGTAGAACTTGAACGGCGCAAGCAGCTCGACGCCCTCGATCGCGGTGACCTGCCATCCGGGGTGCAGCGCGGCCGCCGCCTCGGCGAAGCCTTCGATCCCCATGACGCCCGGCAGCACCGGTGTGCCGTCGATCCGGTGATCGTTGAGAAAGCCCTGGCCGGCCGGGTCGAGCGTCGTCTCGACGACGAGCCCGGCGCCGACGGTGAACGCCGCCTGGTGCCCGGACATCGGGCCTGCGAGCGCGCCCTCGAGCGCGGCGGGATCCAGCCCGCCGGTCTCGTGGCGTTCCGCGAGCAGCAGCCCGAGCGCTCCGGCGACGACGACCTCGCGCCCGTTTCCGGCCGCGGTCAGCTCACGGCGAACGACGGGTGTGCCGACCGCGGGCGGCAGCATGTCGATCCCCGCGACCTCCATCATCTTCGGGATCGAGCCGCGGCTCGCCATGCCGATGCTCGCCCACGCGGTCCAGTCGATCGCGATGCCGCGGACGCCGTCGCGGCGCAGGCGGCTGACGCTCTTGCACAGCAGGTCGTTCGCCGCCGCGTAGTCCGTCTGACCGGCGTTGCCGAAGCGCCCGGCGATCGAGCTGAAGACGACCGCTGCACCCGGGCGCTGCTCGGAGCCGAGCGCGCGCAGCAGGTTGAACCAGCCGTCGGCCTTCACGTCGAAGACCAGGTCGTACTCCGCCTGGGGCTTGTCGGGCAGGAAGTGGCTGATCTCGAGGCCGGCGCAGTGCAGCAGCACGTCGACGCCACCGCTCTCGCCGAGCACGCGCGCCACGACCGCCGCCACCTGCTCGCCGTCGGTGAGGTCGCACTGGTGCCAGTGCGCCGTGCCGCCGGCCGCCTCGATGGCAGCGATCGCGTCGAGTGCCGCGCACTCGCGCTCGATGCGGGAGAGCTCGCGCTCGATCATCTTCGGGGTCGGCTTCTCGCCGGCCGTGCGCAGGCGGTCGGCGAGGATGCGCTTCAGCCCGTCGCGGTCGGTGGCGAAGGCCGCGGCATCCGGGTCGTCCGGATCGGGCGCCGGAACGAGGTCGACGAGGTGGAACGTGCCGCCGGAGGCGCGGGCGAGGTCGGCGGTGATCGCCGCGACGATGCTCCCGGCCGCGCCGGTGACGACGAAGCGGGTCTGCGCGGTGAGGGCGTGTGCCGGATCGCTGATCGCCTGCTCCTCGGAGAGCCCGATCGTCCAGCGCAGGCCGCCCGCGTGCCCGACCTCGACCGCGCCGGGGTCGAGCAGCGACTCCTGCAGCAGCAGGTCGGCGAGCGCGGCGGTCTTGCGGCTCACCTCGAGGTCGACGACCTTCACGAGCGTGTTCCCGCGCTCGCGGGCCAGCGCCTTCGTGAACCCGCTGACGGCACCGCCCATGACGGACTCCGCGCCCGCGTCGTCGTAGCCGAAGCGGCCGCCCAGGCGCGTTGCGGACAGGAGGAACGCCTCCGGAGGGAGGCTGCGCATCGTTGCGGCGAGCAGCTTCACGCGCCGGTGCAGCCCGTCGTGCCAGGCGGCCGTGTCGAGTGCCTCGATCGGCCCCTCGTCGTCGAGCGCGGCGAGCCAGTAGACACCGGCGACCGGGCCCTCGGCGAGCCACGCGTCGACCTGCGCGGCGCCGTCCTCTGTGGTCAGCGCGCCGTCGGCGGCGAGGACCGTGACGCCGAGCTTCTCCAGGCGCGCCGCGAGCGCCGCGGCCACGCCGCCGGCGTCGGCCATGACGATGACGCGTGCGCCGGGCTCGAGCGCGACGCCGGTGCCGGCGCAGCGGTCGAGCGGCGGTCGCAGGACCGCGACCGGGACGCGGCGCGGGAACCCTTCGGCACCGGCCGGCTCGGGCTCCTCGGAGGCGTCGTCGGCGGCGGTGGATGCCGGGGCGCCGGCCTCGGGGGCGCCGGGGGCGCGGTCGCGGACGAAGGCGATGACGTGGGTGAGGGTCGGGTAGTCGCGGAGTTTGAGGTTGTCGTCGCGGGGGATGTCCCAGGCTTCGCGGATGCTGGCGAAGACCTCGGCCTGCTTG
>JADGPM010000277.1 GCA_017882425.1 Solirubrobacteraceae bacterium | reverse complement strand
GCGGCGATCGCCGAGCCCGCGAGTGCCAGCGTGTAGGCGACCGGGTCGGTGACGCTCTCGCCGGGCACCTCGAGGATTCCCGAGTCATGGCGCAGCACGCTCACGCCGTTGCGCTCGGCGCCGCGCTCCAGCGCCTCGACCGCCGCGCGGCCCGCGTCGTCCTGTGGGACGAGCACCGCGCCGCAGCGCATGATCGGGACCTCGAGCACGTCGAGGACCGGGTCGCGCAGCGCGGCGGAGCGGAGGATCAGCGCGGTCTCGAGCTCGCCGGGGGTCGAGTCGAAGCCTGTGTGCAGGATCCCCGAGTTCGTGCCGCTGGCCTGGAGCGCCAGCCCCGCCTCGGCCTCGAGCAGGACGACCACGGCGCCGCGGCGCGCGAGGCAGAGCGCCACGGCCGAGCCGACGACGCCACCGCCGACGACGACGACATCGCAGTCAGGAATCCCGGCCATGCGGGCGCCAGCCTACCGCCGCCGTGACGCGGTCTCCGCGTGGGCGTGGATATCGTCGCGCGCCATGATCACGCGAGCGTTCCCGGACGTCCCGGGCGTCGAGGTCGAGCACCGGTTCGTCGAGGCGCGCGGCCTGCGCTTCCACGTCGGGCTGGCGGGCCCGCAGGACGGCCCCCCGCTGCTGCTGCTGCACGGCTGGCCGCAGCACTGGTTCGTCTGGCGCAAGGTCCTCCCGGCGCTCGCCGGCCGCCACCGCGTTGTGATGATGGATCTCCGCGGGCTGGGCTGGAGCGACGCGCCGCACGACGGGTACGAGAAGGAGAACCTCGCCGACGACGTCCTCGCGATGCTCGACGAGCTCGGCATGCAGCGTGTCTCACTGCTCGCACACGACTGGGGCGCCTGGGTCGGGTTCCTGCTGGCGCTGCGCGAGCCGGAGCGGATCGAGCGCTACGTCGCGCTGAACATCCTGCCGCCGTGGCAGGGCGACCGGCGCAGCCTGCGCGCGGCGCTCTCGATCTGGCGCCTCTGGTACCAGGTCGTCCTCGCCTCGCCGCTGGGTCCGCGTGTGTCCGCGAACCCGAAGCTCATGGCACGGGTGATGCGCGGCGACAACGTGCAGCAGGACACGTTCTCCGACGCGGACATCGCGCAGTTCACCGCCGCGCTGCAGGAGCCCGCGCGGGCACGCGCATCGATGCAGATCTACCGCTCGTTCCTCCTGCGCGACATGCGCCAGCTGGCGAGGGGCCGCTACGACGACGTCCCGCTGCGCGTGCCGACGCTGCTCCTCTTCGGCGAGCGCGACGGCGCGATCGGCACGGCGGCGCTCCGCGCCTCGCGACGCGCCTCCGACACGCTCCAGGTCGAGTTCGTGCCGGACTCCGGCCACTTCATCGCCGAGGAGAAGCCGGAGCTCGTCGTGGAGCGCACGCTCGCCTGGCTCGCACAGGACGCCACGGTCGGCACATGACCCGGATCGCGAGATACGCGCGCTTCAGCGCGCACGAGGGCAGGGGTGACGAGCTCGCCGAGCAGCTGCTCGCGGCGGCCGACGGCCTCGCCGCCGAGCCGGGCTGCCTGATCTATCTCATCAACCGTCAGGCGGGTGAGCCGGACGTGCTCTGGGTCACGGAGCTGTGGCGCAGCCAGGCCGACCTCGACGCCGTCAGCCAGCGCATCCGCGACAGCGCCGGTGTCGCCGCCGCGCTGGCCCTCACCGCCGACTTCGAGCTCGTCGCGCTCGACCTGCTCGGCGGCAAGGGGCCCGGCGCGACGTAGCGCGCGGTCACTGGCGCGGGCGGGCGACGTCGCCTATCGTTGCGTCCGAGCGATCAGGGGGAAGCACGCGATGCCCGTCGTCCGTCTCGGTCCAGGGATCATGCGCGTCGCCGGTGCGGCGGCCCCGACCTTCGTCGTCGTCCTCCTCGTCTGCGCCGCCGCGCTGGCGACCAGGCCGGTCAAGGGCGCCATGTACACCGGCACCTGGACGCGCGGGGCGCAGATCTCCGTCGTGACGTTCAAGGTCTCGGCCGACGGCAGGAGCGTGATGGGCACGACCCTGCCGAACAACGAGCCGGTCTTCTGCCAGGGCGGGGGATTCGGCCTTCCGCTCGGGCAGGCGAAGGCCGCGAGGATCTCCAGGAGCGGCAGGTTCAGCGTGAAGCTCGAGCTCTACTTCGCGCCCGCCAAGCAGAACCAGGGCACGGTCACGGTGGCCGGGCGCTTCCTGCCCAGGAGCAGGGCCAGTGGCACGGTCACCACGGCCTTCACGAAGGTCAAGGCCTGCAACGGCAAGGTGACGTTCAAGGCGGCCGTGGCGAAGCCTGTCTGACCAAGGCAAGGCGACGACCGGAATCGAACCGGTGTACACGGCTTTGCAGGCCGCTGCGTAGCCACTCCGCCACGTCGCCAGGTGCGCACGGAGGGTAGCGAGCGGTGGGCCGGCACCGCTCAGCCGCTCACCGCCGGCGGAACCTCGGCGCGCGCCCGGACGAACGCGCATGCGCCGACCGTCATCCCGGATTCCGTGCAATTGCAGCGCAGGGCCGCCGAGTCTGAGAGACTCGGCGCGTGTCCCGATCCAGCGCTCCCGTCATGAGGACGGCCGCGCGCGCCCTGCTGTGCGCCGCCGCCCTGCTCGTCGTCCCGTCCACGGCCTCCGCGGCCGGCGGCGCCTGGCCGAATGAGAAGGGCATTCAGCACCTGCATTTCGAGACGGCGCCGATCGTCGTCAAGCCGGGCCAGAACACGGTCGACAACGTCGTCGTCCCGGCGAGCGAGAAGCCGAAGGTCGACGGGTTCATCATCCGCGCCAAGCCGGACCTGCAGTACCTCAACGGCAAGGTCCCGCCCGTCGACGTCATCCACCTGCACCACGGTGTCTGGCTCAACGCCTCGGGCAAGTCGCCGGCGTCGCCGTTCGGCACGGTCGAGCCGATCTTCTTCGGTGGCGAGGAGAAGACGGTCTTCCACTTCCCCCGTGGCTACGGCCTGGCCTACAAGGCGAAGGACACCTGGATCCTCAACCAGATGATCCACAACAACACGCCGAACCGCACGAAGGTCAAGCTCGTCTGGGACCTCGACTTCATCCCCGCGGGCGCGAAGCTCGCCAAGACCGTGACGCCGCTGATCCCGCTGTGGATGGACGTGCGCCGCGGCTGGGGCTACCCCGTCTTCAACGTCGTCCGCGGTCAGGGCGGGGCGAACGGGCAGTTCACCTTCCCCGACAACGAGAAGACGAACCCGTACGCCGACGGCAACGTGCAGAACGAGTTCAAGATGCCGTTCAGCGGGACGATCGTCAGCGCCATCGGCCACCTGCACCCGGGCGGCCTGCGCGACGACATCGACCTCGTGCGCCCGGGCGCCGCGCTGCCCGCGACGACCTCCTGCGCCCGTGAGGCGACCGACGCCAGCGGCGCGCACTCGGCCAGAGTCTGCGTCCGCGCGACCGCGGGCTCGGTGAAGGACTCGGTGCGGATCTTCCGCAGCCAGGCCCACTACTACGACCCGGCGGGCCCCGTGTCGTGGGACGTGTCGCTGACCGCCTCGCGGCCGGACTGGCGGGTGCACGTGCGCGAGGGCGACACGCTGCGGATCACCTCGACCTACGACAACAGCCATTCGTCCTGGTACGAGAACATGGGCATCGTCCTGCTGTACATCGCCAAGGGCGACAGCACCGGGCCCGACCCGTTCACCAAGCCGGTCGACTGGCAGGGCGTCCTCACGCACGGCCATCTGCAGGAGAACAACAACCACGGCGGAAGCCAGGCGGTGTTCCCCGATCCGCGCAAGGTCGCCAGCGGACCCGTCGCGACGACGGTGGACATCAAGGGCTTCCAGTTCCGGCCGGGCGACCTCGGGCTGCTGTCCGACGGCGGCAAGGTGCCGGTCGTGCCGGAGGGGCAGAGCCTGCAGTTCCACAACCAGGACGACTCGAGCTTCGAGTGGCACTCGATCACGACCTGCGCGACGCCGTGCAACCGCTCGACCGGCATCTCGTACCCGCTGGCCAACGGCGCGAACGGCACGCAGTTCGACTCCGGCCAGCTGGGCTACGGGCCGGCCGGCCTGTCGCCCGCGGTCAACACGCTCGACTACTCGACGCCGGACAACCTGCCGCCCGGCACGTACACGTACTTCTGCCGCGTCCACGCGTTCATGCGCGGGTCGTTCCGGGTCGTGAAGCCGGGGAGCTAGGCGGCCGGGGGATTGCTATTCTCGCGTCCCGCTGAGGGCGATTAGCTCAGCTGGGAGAGCGCCGCCTCGACAAGGCGGAGGTCACTGGTTCGAGCCCAGTATCGCCCATGCACGAAGCCCCCGACACCACGGGGGTTTCGTCGTTTCCAGGACCGGTCGAGGTAGGAGCGGGGTAGCAATCGCCCCCGACCACCCCAGGGAGGTGTCCGTGGGATGCTTGTGGCGTGCCCTGGGCTCCCGAGCTCTTCTCCGCGCCCGCGCTTCAGAGCATCCTGGACAGGCGTCGGCGCGAGCGCCTCAGATCGGTGCCGTTCTTCGACGGCCTGATGAGCGGGGAGGTCGACGCGCTCGTCGAGTCGTTCTCGGGCGTGCCCGAGGTGCATCACCCGCTGCGCGGGCGCATCAGGGGCGAAACCGCGTTCCGGCGCTTCGTCACCGATACGACCTCGTGGCTGGCGGAACGCAATGTCGACGTCGAGGACGTCAACGTCCTCATCACGCATCCACGCGGGGTCGAAGAGGTCGTCCTGCACATCGACAGCGACGGCGGGCGCATCGGCCTTCCCCTGGCGCTCGCCGCCGACCACGACGAGGACGAGCGCATCATTGAGGTGTGCCTGTACTTCAGCACCTGGCCGCTGACCGGCCGCCACGTGAACCGCCCGCCGCTGCTCCAGCCGAACCCCGACCTCCACGGGCCCGACGTCGTCGGCGAGTATCAGCGCGCCCTCGCGATCGGCGACGTCGCTGCGGTCCTCGCCACATTCGAGCCGGACGCCTGCATGCGCGAGCCCGCCGGCGACCCCTACGTCCACCGGGGCACCGGCGAGCTGCGCGCGCTCTACGAGCGGTTCTTCTCCAACGCCGGCGGCATCCCGCTGGAGCACTGCACCGTCACCGACGACGGCCGCGCCTGCGCGCTGGAGTACAACGTGGTCGCCTGGGGCCGGACGGAGCTGCCCCCCGAGGCGGGCCTCGCCGTCTACGTGCGTGGCGACAGCGGCAGGCTCGCCGCCGCGCGCGTCTACGACGACTCCGACCCGCCGCTGCGCGCGCTCCCGGCGGCCGGCGGCAGGTAGTCCGCAAGCGCCGGGACAGGTGGTCCGCACGCGCCAGGATGCGTAGGATCTAGCCGCTCGGTCCAGTCGCCGCGGATCGGAAGGGAGCAGCACGATGAGCTACGCAGAGATGGCCCTTGCGCAGACGTCCGAGCGTCACGCTCTGGACTTCAGGCTCGACGTCGTGGTCTTGCCGGTGACCGACGCCGGTCGGGTCAGGAGCTCCGACTGGCCCTACAGGCACACGAAGCACATGGTCTGCGAGCGGGCCGGCGAGGAGCTGCCGTCATGAGCGACTTCGACGTCATCGTGCTCGGCGGCGGCTCGCCGGGCGAGCACTGCGCCGGCGCGCTGGCCGAGGGCGGGCTCCGCGTCGCGCTGGTCGAGCGCGAGCTGGTCGGCGGCGAGTGCTCCTACTGGGCGTGCATCCCGTCCAAGACGCTCCTGCGCCCCGGTGAGGCCGTGCACGCCGCACGCGACGCGGCAGCGACAGCGCAGGTCGATGTCGAGGCGGCGCTCGGGTGGCGTGACTTCATGGTCTCCGACTACTCGGATGCCGGGCAGGAACGCTGGCTGGCGGGACAGGGCATCTCGCTGCTGCGCGGGACCGGCCGACTTGCCGGAACCGGCGTCGTGGAGGTCGACGGCACGCCGTACGCCGCCGAACACGTCGTCGTGGCGACGGGCTCCGAGCCGGTCGTGCCGCCCGTTCCAGGCCTGCGCGAGCTCGAGGGAGTCTGGACGAACCGCGAAGCGACTGGACTGCGGGCGGTGCCGCGCCGCCTGCTCGTCCTGGGCGCCGGGGCGGTGGGCGTCGAGATCGCCCAGGCCGTGCGTCGCCTGGGCGGGGAGGTCGTCCTCGTCGAGATGGGCGACCGTGTGCTCAGCCGCGAGCCCGCGCCGCTGGGCGAAGCGCTCGGCGAGGTCCTGCGCCG
>JADGPM010000003.1 GCA_017882425.1 Solirubrobacteraceae bacterium | reverse complement strand
GCCGGGTGCGTGCCAGGCGAGCATCAGGCCGTCGCCGACGCTCAGCAGCACGTTGTGCACGCGCGCGTCGGCCTGCACGCGCGCGGCGAACTCGCGGATGCCCACGCTGCTCTCGTCGTCGGCCGCGGGGTCGAGCGCGAGGCCGCCGCGGAAGAGGTTGTCGGCGACGATCACGCCGCGCGGCGCGAGCTTCGGGACGACCGCGTCGTAGTAGGCCGGGTAGTCGGACTTCCAGGCGTCGATGTAGACGAGGTCGAACGGGCCGTCGAGCGTCGCCAGGGAGGTGAGTGCGTCGCCGACGATCAGCTCGATGCGTTCCGCGTGCGGGCTTGCGGTGATGTGGCGCAGCGCGGCCGCCGCGGTGTCCTCGTCGACCTCGAGGGTCGTCACGCGTCCGCCGTCGGGGAGCGCCGCGGCCATCGCGAGGGCGCCGAAGCCGGTGAAGGTGCCGATCTCGAGCACGTTGCGCGCGCCGCCGGCGACGATCAGCGCCTCGAGCAGGCGCGCCTCGGGCACGCCGCTCATCATCTGCGGGGCGGCCGTGTGCTCCTGCGTGTAGGCCGCGACCTCGGCGAGCGGGCCGGCCGGCGGCGTGGTGTGGGCCTCGGCGTAGGAGGCGGCGGCGGGGGCGATGAGGTCGGTCATCGGCCCAGCCTACGAAGTCGCGTCGGCGAGCACGTCGGCCGCCCGCTCACAGGCCGCGCGGTCCACGTCCAGGTGGGTGACGGCGCGGACCGTGCGCGCCGCGAAGGCGAGCACCAGGACGCCGTGCTCGCCGGCGCGGCGCACGACCTCGGCGGCGTCCGGCGCGCCCTCGCCGAGGTGGAAGACGACGATGTTCGTCTCCAGCCGGCCGAGGTCGATCCGCACGCCCGGCGCCTGTGCCAGCCGCTCGCCGATGATGCGCGCGTTGGCATGGTCGTCGGCGAGCCGTGGGACGTGGTGGTCGAGGCCGTGGATGCCGCCGGCCGCGAGGATGCCCGCCTGGCGCAGCGCGCCGCCGAGCATCCGCCGCTGGCGGACCATCCGCGCGATGTCGTCCGCGCGGCCGGCGAGCACGGAGCCGGCGGGTGCGCCGAGGCCCTTCGACATCGCGATCGTGACGAGGTCGAACGGTGCCGCGAGCGCGGCCGGGTCGTCGCCCCGTGCGACCGCCGCGTTCAGCAGCCGTGCGCCGTCGAGGTAGCTCGCCAGGCCGTGCTCGCGGGCCGCGGCACCGACGCGCGCGAGCTCGGCCGGGTCCCAGACGGTCCCGCCGGCGCGATTGTGCGTGTTCTCGACCTCGACGAGTGTGGAGGGCGGCAGGATGACGTGCCCGCGCGGCTTGATCGCCGCGACGAGCTCATCGGCGGTGAACGTGCCGTCGGTGCCGATCTCGCTGAACTGCACTCCCGCGTTGGCCGCGCCCGCGCCCGTCTCGTGCCACACCGCATGCGTCTCGCGCCCGACGATCACCTCGTCGCCGGGCTGCGTGAAGGTCCTCAGTGCGAGCTGGTTGGCCATGTGGCCGCTCGGCGCCCAGAGCGCGGCCTCCTTGCCGAGCAGCGCCGCGACGCGCTCCTGCAGGAGGTTGACGGTCGGGTCCTCGCCGAACTGGTCGTCGCCGACGGGCGCCTGCGCCATCGCGCGGCGCATCGCATCGGTCGGGTGCGTGACGGTGTCCGAGCGCAGGTCGATCGCGGCGGTGGCCATGCGCCGACCCTACCTCCGCAGGTGCGGCGCCATCCTCGCCGCCATGACCGCGAACGTCCGGCATCACCGACACGCCGCCCGCCCTTCAGCGGGGCGGGTGGGGGGTGTGCGATGCTCGCGTCGTGTCTGACATGTGGGACAGCGTCGCCGGGGCGTGGGAGCGCAACGCCGACTCCGTCGACGCGCAGCTGACGCACGCGACGGGGGTCATGCTCGATGCGGCGCGGCTCGCCGGCGGCGACGGCGTGCTGGACATCGCGTGCGGCGCCGGCAGCGCCGGGATCGCGGCCGCCGAACGCGTCGGCGCGTCAGGGCGCGTGGTCCTCGCCGACGACGCCCCGATGATGGTCGAGGCGGCGGCGCGCCGCTCGGCCGGGCTTCCCCAGGTCGGCACGCTGGTCTGCGACCTCGCGAGCATCGACGCGCCGGACGCGAGCTTCGACGCGGTCCTCTGCCGTCATGGCCTGATGTTCGCCGAGGACCACGGCGCCGCCGTGGCGGAGGCGCGGCGCGTCCTGCGGCCCGGTGGCGGCTACGTCGCCATGACCTGGGACAGCCGCGCCGCCAACCCGTGGCTCGGCCTGCTCATGGACGCGGTCGGCGAGCAGTTCGGGGTGCCGTTCCCGCCCCCCGGCATCCCCGGGCCGTTCGCGCTCGACGATCCTGACCGGCTCGCGGACGTCCTGCGCGCCGGTGGACTGGACGACGTCGACGTCACGCGCATCGCGACGCCGATGCGCACCGCATCGGTCGACACGTGGTGGGAGCTCGTGCCCCAGCTCGCCGGCCCGGTCGCCATCGCGCTGGCCGGCATGGAGGAGGACGTCCGCGACGCGATCCGCGCGCGGGCGCTCGGGTACGCCGCCGAGGCTGCGCGCGCGACGGGCGACGGGATCGAGATGGACGGCTCGGTGCTCGTCGCCTCCGGGCAGCGCACGGCGGCGTGATCCCTGGCTGCTGCGCTCAGCGACGCTCGCGCGGCCGGTCACTGGGCCCGACGTTCGTGCGCAGCCAGGTGACGAGCGGCGTCGCGGCGGTCAGCGTCGCGGCGATCCGGGTGCCGGCGGCGCGCGTGCCCATCCACTTCGCGACCGGGACCCGGCGGTGCACGACCACGCGCCGGTGGCGCAGCAGCTCGGCGCGCGGGTGGTCGGCGCGATGGCCGCGCGGGATGCGCTTGAGATCCGGCTCGCCGAGCTCGAGCCCGGCCTGCTCCGCGGTCGCGATCGCGCGCTGCAGCGCGCCGCCGCGCCGGCCGTCGTCGACCGCCGCGCGCAGCCGTTCGACCTGGTCGCTCTGCGGGTTGTAGAGCCCGGCCGCGATCAGGAGGCCGTCGAGCGACAGCTCGACGTAGTACCCGCCCGCGCCCTCCATCCCGATCGCCAGGCCGACGTGCTCCTTGATCGGCGGGCCGTCGTGGAAGCGGGCGTCGTTGAAGGGCCGGAACAGGTGCGGGCGCCCGAGCGCGGCGAGGTCCTCGCCGAGGGCCAGCGTCGGCGCGCGCAGCAGCGCGTCGTACCGCGCGCGGTTGGCCCTGAACCAGTCGCGGTCGTTGTCGGCCTCGAGCTCGCGCAGGAAGTCCAGGGCCTCCGCGGGCCAGCCGGTGAAGCTGCTCGTGGGCATGACGAGGTCCCATTCTGACGATAGAGTCAGTTCCTCCGCCAGTCCCGACGCCGAGGTTCCGATGTCCATCGATGCCACACCGCTCGACCAGAAGCTCGTCTTCGAGCGCGACGACTGGGTCGACGGCCCGCCGCACGAGCTGTTCCGCCGCCTGCGCAACGAGTGCCCGGTGCACTGGTCGGATCGCATGGAGGAGTTTCCGGAGGAGGCGGGCTACTGGTCCGTCACCACGGCCGACGGCGTGTACGAGGTCAGCCGCGACTGGCAGACCTACTCGTCCGAGGTCGGGGGGATCACCGCGACGACGAACGCAGGGCTGCCGCTCCCGCTCACCCAGGCGATGTTCATCGGGATGGACCCGCCCAAGCACGACCGGATCAAGGCGCTCTTCCAGCGCGGCTTCACGCCCAAGCGGATCGCCGAGCACGAGGACGAGATCCGCGCGATCACGCGCGACGTGCTCGACAAGCTCGAGGGCCGCGAGACGTGCGACCTCGTCAGCGACGTCGCCCAGCCCGTCGTCGCGCGCGTCATCGGGCGCTTCATGGGGCTGCCGCCGGAGGACGACGCCGTCTGGGCCAACCTCATGAACACGATCCTCGGCGCCAACGACCCGGACGTGAACCCCGAGGGCATGGAGACCGTCATGCAGCGCGACGTCCCCGAGATCTTCGAGCGCTGCGGCAAGCTGATCGCCGAGCGCCGGGCGAACCCGACGGATGACCTGACGAGCGTCCTGGTGCACGCGGAGGTCGATGGGGAGAAGCTCGAGGAGCACGAGATCGTGATGGGCTTCTTCCTGCTGATGGCGGCCGGCAACGACAGCACGAAGGCGACCTATTGCAGCGCGATGCGGGCGCTGC
>JADGPM010000276.1 GCA_017882425.1 Solirubrobacteraceae bacterium | reverse complement strand
GCTCGCGCCTGACGCCCGTCGGTGCCCGGCCCCGTGCCACCAGCACGAAGCCGGGTCACCGCCGACCGTCAGATCACGACCGCACCCGCGCCGAATTCCGCACGGAACTTACGGCCGGATGTACTAGTACAGCGCCGTCGCCAGGCGCCGGCGGCCGTCGCGCGCGACGGGGTGCTCGACGCCGAGGTCGTCGAAGATCGCGACGACGATCCGCCGCAGGTCGTCGCGGTGCTCGCCGGCGCCCGCGATCTCCTCCAGCAGCAGGTCGATCGCGCGCTCGCTGTCACCGGCGTCGAGCGCGGCCAAGGCCGCGCTCACGTCGATGTCCGGCGCCCGCTCGAGGCGGATGCGCGCGGCGAGGCCCTCGGCCTGGAACCCGCCCGTGCAGTTCTCCAGGACGGCCAGCGCTCCGTCCTCGTCGCCGCGGGCGCGCAGCAGCAGCGCCAGCGCCGTCGCGGCGTCCTCGCGGCCCGGCTGGAGCTCGAGCGCGCTGCGCAGCGAGGCCTCGTCGCCCGCGCCGACGAGCCTGTCGGCCTCGGACGGCACCAGGCCGTCGAAGAAGCGCTCGACCGCCGCAGGGGGCTGGACGCCGACGAATTCGTCGACGACGACGCCGTCCTTGAAGGCCTTGACGGCCGGGATCCCCTGGATGCCGAAGCTGCGCGCGAGGTCCGGGTTGGCGTCGGTGTCGAGTTTGGCGAGCACGACGCCGCCCTCGCGCGCGTCGGCGGCCTTCTCGAGGACCGGGCCGAGGGCCCGGCAGGGGCCGCACCACTCCGCCCAGAAGTCGACCACGACGGGTGTCGTGCGGGAGCGCTCGATGACCTGCTGCTGGAAGTCCTGCTCGGTGACGTCGATCACGGCCATGCGGAGAGCGTAGGTGATACGACTTGAGGTGCTCGTGGCGTGGCCCAATCTGCATATCGTGAGCGCGGGAGAGGGCATCCCCGTCGTCCTGCTCCACGGCCTGACCGCCACGCAGCGCTACGTCGTGATGGGCTCGCGTGCGCTCGAGCGCTCCGGCCACCGCGTCCTCAGCTACGACGCGCGCGGGCACGGGACGTCCGATCCGGCGCCGGACCCGGCGGCCTACGAGTACGCGGACCTGGCCGGCGACCTGCTGCGCGTCTTGGACGGCGCGGGCATCGAGCGCGCCGTCATCGCGGGCGCCTCGATGGGCGCGCACACGGCGCTGCGCGTCGCGCTGGAACAGCCGGAGCGTGTCGCGGGCCTCGTCCTGATCACGCCGGCCTACGATCCCGGCGTCCAGGAGGACGCCGCCGCGCTCGCCCGCTGGGACGCGCTCAGCGACGGGCTGCGAACCGGGGGCGTCGACGGGTTCGTCGCCGCGTACGGCACGCCGGACGTACCGGAGTCCTGGCGCGCCACGCTGCTGACCGTGCTGCGCCAGCGCCTCGAGGGCCACGCGCATCCCGACGCGGTCGCCGACGCGCTGCGCGTCGTGCCGCGCTCGCGCCCGTTCGCGCGGCTCGACGAGCTGCAGCAGATCGCCGTCCCGACCGCCGTCGTCGCCGACCGCGACGAGCCGGATCCCGGGCATCCGCTGGCGATCGGCGAGGCCTACGCGGCGCGCATCCCGGGCGCCGAGCTCGTCGTCGAGCAGCCGGGGAGCTCGCCGATCGCCTGGCAGGGCGGGCAGCTCTCCAAGGTCATCGCGCGCATCGCGGACGACGCGGAGCGACGCTGACGCACGCCGCCGCCGGCTACCGGTCGGAGATCGGCCCCACCGCCCGCTTGACGGTCAGCGTTGATCCGCGGGTCGCCGCTCTCGCCCGCTGGAGAGCCTCCCCGGCTGTCGCCGCATGGACGCGGACACAGCGACTCTCCGAGCCTCTCGGCGATGTGCTGAGGCCCGACGGGGCCATCCCCGCACGATCCAGCGCAGCCTCCGATTCGCTTGTCATCGGGCCGCGAAGCTCGACGTTCCACGTCGGCGGCGCATCTGGCGCACCGACAAGCACGTCGCGGCGCGTCGTCGTCCTGGGCATATGAACCTCCGGGTTGCTTGAAACCGCGGAAGTCGAGTCGTGCTGCCGGTCCCGTGGACCGACCCCACGACGGAAGCCCTCAGCCTCGAAGAGTACATGCCGTGCCAAGCTTGGTTCCTCGATGAGCACCCCGCCGGACAAGGGCAGCGCCAGCCCGCTGGCCACGAAGCTCGGCCTGCGCCCCGGCACACGCGTCGCGTGGCCGCACGCCCCGGACGGCTTTCGCGCCCTGCTCGGTGAGCTGCCGGACGGCGTGCAGGTACGGCGCACGACGCGCGGCCGGCTGGATCTCGTCGTCTGCTTCGTCACCCGCAGGGCTCAGCTCGCCGCCCGTCTGCCGGGTCTGCGCGAGACGGTCCGGCCCGACGGCATGTGCTGGGCCGCGTGGCCCAAACGCTCCTCGGGGGTGGAGACCGACGTCACCGAGGACGTGGTGCGCGAGGTGGCGCTGCCGCTGGGCCTCGTCGACGTGAAGGTCTGCGCGATCGACGAGACCTGGTCGGGTCTGAAGCTCGTGATCCGCAGGGAACTGCGATGACCGAGCCGATCTTCGAGCGCCGCGACGGGGCCTGGGCGCCCTCGGGGCACGCGCGCGGCCCGTGGGGCCCCGAGGCCCAGCACGGCGGTGCCCCCGCCGCGCTCCTGGCACGTGAGATCGAGGCGCTCGAGCCCGGCGCCGACATGCTCGTCGCGCGCATCACCTACGAGTTCCTGGGGCCGGTGCCGCTGTCGCCGCTCGTCGCGGACGCCTGGGTCAACCGGCCGGGCCGGCGCTTCCAGATCGTCGAGGCGGAGCTGCGCAGCGGCTCGCGCGCGGTGGTCCGCGCCCGTGCGGTGCGCCTGCGCCGCGGCGCCATCAACGTGCCCGCCGCCGCCCGCGACAGCGACCCGCCGCCCTGCGAAGGGCCCGAGCAGTCGGCGGCGGCGCCGTTCCCGTCCCCGGGCGAGGCGACCGGCTTCCACCGCACCGCGATGGAGATCCGCTTCGCCGCGGGCACCGGCTACGCCCGCGGGCCCTCGCTGGCGTGGTTCCGGCTCGCGCGCCCGCTCGTCGCGGGCGAGGACCCCAGCCCGCTGCAGCGCGTCGCCGCGGCGGCGGACTTCGGCAACGGCATCAGCAGCACGCTGAACTTCGACGAGCACCTCTTCATCAACACGGACCTCTCGCTCCATCTCGTGCGCGAGCCCGTCGGCGAGTGGGTGCTGCTGGACTCCAGGACGTTCATCGACCCGCTCGGCGTGGGGCTCGCCGTCTCGCGGCTGTACGACCCCGGCGGGGCGATCGGCCTCGCCGCACAGACGCTGTACGTCGACCGCCGCTGAGCAGCGCTCGGACGTCCGGCGACTCGACCAATCGTCCGTCCACCGATGCCGGGACGCAGCCGATCCGCTAAAGCTGCGCCCGAATTGATCCGATGCCGCGAGCGTGAGCCCGATCTGGGACAGGTCGTCGGTACCTGCGCGCTCGACGGTGATCGCCGTGGTGCTCACGTCCCTGCTCGCACTCGTCGCGGTGCTCGCCGCACCCGCCGGCTCGTACGTCACCTCCGGCCGCACGATCTGGTCGATCGCGGGCAATGGGATCGTCTGCTTCCCGCCCACGTCCGCGTGCGGCGACGGGGCGTCCTCGGTCGACGCGACCCTCGACAACCCTGCCGGGATCGCCGTCGGCTCCGACGGCACCGTCTACATCGCCGACACGGCCGACTACAAGATCCGCAAGGTCACGAGCAGCGGCGCGATCTCGACCGTGGCCGGCAACGGCACGCAGTGTGCCCCCTCCACCTCACCCTGCGGCGACGGCGGTCCGGGAGCGGGCTCGCAGCTGTCCAACCCGCGCGGACTGGCGCTCGGCGCCGACGGAAGCCTGTACATCGCCGACAGCGGCACCAACCGCATCCGCCGCCTGGCGCCCAACGGCACGCTCTCGACCGTCGCCGGCAACGGCGTCGCCTGCAGCGACCCGACCGCCGGCTGCGGCGACGGCGGCAGCGCGACCGACGCGAACCTCAAGTCGCCGCGCGGCGTCGCGGTCGACGCTCAGAACGGCGATCTCTACATCGCCGACAGCGGTACGAACCGCATCCGCAAGATCAGCGACGGGATCATCACCACGGTCGCCGGCACCGGCGCCATCTGCTCGGGCCCGACGCTGGCGTGCGGGGACGGCGCCGTGGCGACGCTCGCGAGCTTCAACAACCCGAGTGGCGTGGCGGTCGACGGAGCGCACAACGTCTTCGTCGCCGACACCTACGACAACCGGATCCGCCGCGTCGCCGCGGCCGGCTCGATCACGACGGTCGTCGGCACCGGCAGCGGCTGCGCGGACACGACGAGCTCCTGCGGCGACGGCGGGACGCCGACGTTCGCCAAGCTCACCAATCCCTTCGCCGTCGCGGTCGCCGGCGGCGTCGTGTACATCGCCGACTCGGGCGCCCACAAGATCCGCCGCGTCGCATCGGGCTCGATCTCCACCATCGCGGGCACGGGCGCCGAATGCCTGACGTCACCGGCCTGCGGTGACGGCGGCGCCGCGACGGCGGCGCAGTTCAGCCTCCCCAGCGCGCTCAGCGTCGACGCCAGGGGCGACATCTTCGTGGCGGACACCGACGACGCGCTGATCCGCTGGCTCACCGGCCCGCCGGCGCCGACACCCCCGCCCACCGATGGCGGCGGCGGAACCGGCGGCGGCGGCGGTGGCGGCACCGGGGGCGGCGGCACCACCACCACGACCGACGTGCCCGCGCCGCCCGCTGAGCCGCTCCCGCCGGTCACCACGCCGACGTCCCCGCCCGTCACGAGCACGGCGATCGCGCTCGTGCGCTGCAAGGGCGCGACCTGCCGGGTCGACCCGCTCGCCGGGGATGAGAAGACGACCGCCCAGCTGCACCGATGGGCCAGCGCCGCCCAACGCGGCTCGCGCTGGGCGCGCGTCGAGTTGCGCCGCAGCGGCAAGACCTACGCCACCGGGATGGCGAAGAACCTCGCCAACGCGCTCACGCTGATCCCGTCGCGGACGCTGAAGGCGGGCACCTACCGGCTGCGCATCACGTTGAACGCCTCGGGGTCTCAGCGAAAGCTCAACCGCCTCGTCAAGCTGGCCGTCTGACCGGCCGGCCGTTGCCCCGGCCCGCGCCCGGTACTACGATGGGCCGACGCGAGAAACCGGCCCGCAAGGGCGTCTGAAACCACCGGCACGACAGCGACCCCGAACCCGACTGGCACAGCTTCCGATGTGCACCTGGAACACCTGCACCGGCCCACCGGCCGGCACCCCCGAACCCTGCGAACCCTTCTGACACCCGGCTGAGCCGCGTCCCGCCGGCCGCGCCCCGCCGTCCTCCGAGCCGCCCGAGCGACCCGGTACCTCGCGCCCGATACAGCGAACGGATCGGGCTCGGCGCGTGCGCCGCCCGCAAGGAGAGAGGGGAGACGCCCATGCAGCTCGTCATCGCGGCAGCCGTCATGGCGATCGGGTTCATCGGTGCCGCCGTCGTGCTGACCCGCACACGCGGTGGGCGCGCCGCGGCCGTCCCGGACGCCGGAGCGGCGGGGGCCGCGCTGCGCGAGGCCGAGCTCGCCCGCCACGAGGAGCACTCGCGCAGCCTGGAGCGCTCGCTCGACCAGCGCGCGCTCGAGCTCGACCGCCGCGCCGGCGACCTCGAGCGCCGCGAGGAGGCGCTCGAGGAGGATCGCCGGCGCATGGCCGAGCTCGCCGACCAGCACCGACGCGCGCTCGAACGCGTCTCGGGGCTGAGCGCGGGGGAGGCCAAGCAGGTGCTCCTCAAGGAGGTCGAGGACGATGCCCGTCACGAGCAGGCGCGCATCCTGCGCCTCGTCGACGAGGACACCAAGCGCCAGGCCGAGCGGCGCGTGCGCTCGATCCTGTCGGTCGCGATGCAGCGGCTCGCGGGCAGCCACGCGGCCGAGACGACGGTCTCCGTCGTCCAGCTGCCGTCCGACGACATGAAGGGCCGCATCATCGGCCGTGAGGGGCGCAACATCCGCGCGCTCGAGAACCTGACGGGCGTGGACTTCATCATCGACGACACGCCCAACGCGGTCGTCCTCTCGGCGTTCGACGGGGTGCGCCGCGAGATCGCGCGGATGACGCTCGACAAGCTCCTGCAGGACGGGCGCATCCACCCGGCCAGGATCGAGGAGACCTACTACCAGTCCAAGAGCGAGCTCGACGCCCACATCGTGGAGCTCGGCGAGGAGGCCGTCCTGGCGGCCGACGTGCACGGCCTCGACCCCGAGCTGACCCGGCTGCTGGGACGTCTGCGGTTCCGCACGTCCTATGGCCAGAACGTGCTCGCCCACTCGGTCGAGTGCGCGCAGCTCGCGGCGATCATGGCCCACGAGCTCGGTGCGAGCCCCAAGACGGCGCGGCGCGCCGCGCTGCTGCACGACATCGGCAAGGCCGTGACGCACGAAATCGAGGGCCCGCACGCGCTCGTCGGCGGCGAGCTCGCGCGGCGCCACGGCGAGAGCGAGGCGGTCGCGCACGCGATGGAGGCCCACCACAACGAGGTCGAGCCGCAGACGGTCGAGGCCGTCATCGTCCAGGCGGCGGACGCGCTGTCCGGCGCCAGGCCGGGTGCACGCGGCGAGTCGCTCGAGCACTACGTCAAGCGCCTGCGCGAGCTCGAGCAGCTCGCCGCCCGTCACGAGGGCGTCGACACCGTCTACGCGATGCAGGCCGGCCGCGAGATCCGCGTGATCGTGGCCCCCGGCGCACTCGACGACGACGGTTCGACGATTCTCGCCCGGGACATCGCACGTGAGATCGAGCAGCAGCTCGAATATCCCGGCCAGATCAAGGTGACCGTCATCCGCGAGTCCCGTGCGGTGGAATACGCGAAGTGATGAAGCGCTACCACGTGACCACCTTCGGGTGCCAGATGAACGAGCACGACTCCGAGCGGATGAAGGGGATGCTCGAGTCGCTGGGCTACGAGGAGTCCCCGAGCCACGACGAGGCGGACGTGATCCTCTTCAACACCTGCTCGATCCGCGAGAACGCCGACACCCGCTTCGCGGCACACCTGGGGCACGCCAAGCGCGTCAAGCGCGAGCGCCCGGACGTCGTGATCGGCGTCGGCGGCTGCTGGGCGCAGTCCGTCAAGGACGACGTCTTCCGCCAGTTCCCGTTCGTCGACGTCGCCTTCGGGCCGGGCCAGGTCGGGCGGCTCGCCGAGTTCCTGACCTCGGACTCGCTGACCGCGCAGGGGTTCTTCGAGTTCGAGGGGTTCACGGCCGATCTGCCGCCGCGCCGCGCGCGCGAGCACCAGGCGTGGGTGCAGATCAGCGTCGGCTGCAACTGCCGCTGCTCCTACTGCATCGTGCCGAGCACCCGCGGGCGCGAGGTCAGCCGTCCGTTCGAGCAGCTCGTCGCCGAAGTCGAGCGCCTCGCCTCCGAGGGCGTCTGCGAGGTGACGCTGCTCGGCCAGAACGTGAACTCCTACGGGCGCGACCTGCGCGGCGCGGACGGACGTCCGCGCTCGTTCTCCGAGCTGCTGCGCGCCGTCGACGCCGTCGCGGGGATCGACCGGGTCCGCTACACCAGCCCGCATCCCAAGGACATGCGCGAGGACGTCGTGCTCGCGCACGCCGAGCTCGCCGCGCTCTGCGAGCACATTCACCTCCCCCTGCAGTCGGGCTCCTCGCACGTCCTGCGGGCGATGCGCCGGACCTACGACCGCGCGCGCTACATGGACCGCGTCGCGCTGATCCGCGAGCACGTGCCCGACTGCGCCCTGACGACCGACGTCATCGTCGGGTTCCCGGGAGAGACCGAGGCGGACTTCGCGCAGACGCTCGAGGTCGTCGACGAGGTCGGCTTCGACTCCGCGTTCACGTTCGTCTTCTCGCCGCGGCGCGGGACCGAGGCCGGTGCCGCGACCGAGGGCCTCGTCCCGCACGAGGTCAAGGTCGAGCGGATGGGCCGCCTCGTCGAGCTCGTGCAGCGCCGCGCCCACGAGCGCGCCCAGAGGTTCGTCGGGCGCGAGGTCGAGGTGCTCGTCGAGGGCGCCTCGCGCACCGATCCCGCGCGCCTGCGCGGCCGCTCGCGCCACAACAAGGTCGTGAACTTCGCCGGGCTCGCGCAGCCGGGGGAGATGGTGGCGGTGCGGATCGAGGCGGCGACGAGCCAGACCCTGCTCGGCGAGATGTCGCTGGTCTCCCGCGCGCTGGCCTGAGCCGCGGCTGCGTGATCCTGCGCACACATCCGGCCGCGGTTTAGGCGCGGCTGCTGTCGTCCGCGTGCAGATGCGCCAGATGTTCGAGACCCGCAGCCACACCTGGGACCAGGTCGGACTCGCCCGCCAGCTCACGCGCGGCGCGGTCAAGCGCGCCCGCGTCGAGGCGACGATCCTGCTGATCCTGCTCACCGGCGTCCTCGTCGTCTACGCCGAGCGCCGCGCGCTGTTCGGCCGGGCGTTCGACACGCCGGTGTCGATCCTCGCCGCGGTCGCCCTGATCGCGCTCGCCTGGCAGTTCGCCCGCGACGTCGGCCGTGCGCTGAGTCCGGTGTTCTACCGGCGGATGAGCCCCGCGACGGCCGGGACCGCCGGGTTCCTCGTGCGCCTGGTGTTCGTCATCGCCTCGACGATCGTGGCACTGCGCATCGCCGGCCTGACGCCCAAGCAGCTGGCGCTCGGCGGGGCGTTCACCGCCGTCGTCCTCGGCCTCGCCGCGCAGCAGACGATCGGGAACCTCTTCGCGGGCACCGTGCTGCTGAGCGCGCGCCCGTTCCGCGTCGGCGACCGCGTACGCATGCAGGGCGGCCCGCTCGCGGGGACCGTCGAGGGCGTGGTGAGCTCGCTCGGGCTGCTGTACACGACGCTCGCCAACGGCGCCGACCAGGTGATGGTCCCCAACAGCGTCGTCCTGAACTCCGCCGTCGTCCCGCTGCGCGAGCCCGCCGGCATCGACGTCCTGGTCCGCCTGCAGCCGGGGGCGACCCCCTCGACGGTGCAGCGCGCCCTCGACGACGAGCTGACGGTGCCGCTGCGCCGGCCCGCCGGCGTCTCGCTGGAGGAGCTCGAGGGCCACGAGGTCACCGTGCGCGTCCAGGCGCTGCCGCTGCACCCGACGGACGGCCCCGCGCTCGCCGACGAGGTGCTCGCCGCCGTGCGGCCGCTCACGAGCGCCCAGCGCGAAGCGGCGTAGCCGTCGTTCAGCGCTTGGCGTGCTGGCCGCCCGACATCTCGTCGGCCAGGCGGGCGCCGCCGATGCGGTGTGCGAGTGCGGCGACGGTCGTCGGGGCGAGCTCGGCGAGCTTCACGCCGGCGCGCATCGTCAGCGGTGCGACGTCGACCTCTGCGCGGTCGCGCACGATCGCGTCGACGACGGCGGCCGCGACCTGGTCCGGGGTGCTGGTGCCGACGAAGCTCGGCAGTGTCGCGCCGGACTCGTGGAACATGCCGGCGTCGCGCACGAACCCGGGGAAGACGATGCTGACGCCGACGCCCGACCCGTGCAGGTCCGTGCGCAGCGCCTGACCGAAGCCGCGCAGGCCGAACTTCGTGGCCGAGTAGAGCGACGCCCCGCCGCTCGTGGCCTTGCCGGCGAGCGAGGACATCAAGACGATGTGCCCGCTGCCGCGCGCGACCATCTGCTCGCCGAGCAGGCGTGCGAGCACGACGGGCGCGCGCAGGTTCACGTCGAGTGCACGGTCGATGTCCTCGACGCCGAAGCCGAACAGCGATCCCGAGGCGGGCAGTGCGGCGTTCGCGACGAGCACGTCGACATCCGTGCAGCGCTCGGCGAGCGCTGTGACGGCGTCGCGGTCTGCGAGGTCGGCGGCGATCACCGCCGCCGCGAGCTCGGCGGCGAGCGGCTCCAGCACCTCCGTGCGCCGGCCGGTCAGCGTCAGCCGGGCGCCCGAGGCGTGGAGCCGGCGCGCCATGGCCTGCCCGATGCCGCCGGTCGCCCCGGTGAGGAGCACGGTGCGTCCGCTGAGGTCCATGCAGGGGAGTCTGCCAGCGTCAGCCGGCGAACACCGCGACCGTGGCGGTGAAGCCGTGGACGAAGTTCTCGCCGCCGACGGGCCCGATCTCCCCGGCGGCGAAGAAGCCCGCCACCGCGGCGCCGCCGAGCTCGTCCTCGACCGCGCGAACGTCGTGCCCCTCGTCGCCGAAGAGCGCCTCTCCACGGCCGTTGCAGGTGAAGAGCAGTGCGCCCGCCGGCGAGCCCCCGAGCGCCGCGCGTCGCAGGGCGAGGCCCTGACGCAGGTCGCGGTCGGCCGAATCGCGGTCGCGGGCGTGCAGGCGGACGACCTGCCCGGGGCGGACGGTCGCCCCGACGGCGATCGTGCCGGCGTCCGGGTCGACGCCGACGATCCCGCGCACGAGAAAGTCGCCGTGCCCGTAGTCGGGCCCCGATCCGTCGATGACCGTGCCGAGCAGCAGGCCGCCACTGACGAGCGCGCGCTCGTGCGGGTTCAGGCCCTCGATCGCCTCGCGCAGGACCTCGAGCGCCGGCCGGCCGGCCAGCTCGCGCACGACGTTGCGGTCGACGGCGGTCACCGTCAGCTCGGGCCCGATCGGCGCGGCGCCCTGCGAGACGCACGGGAGCACCTCGACCCCATCGAGCACGACGCCGACGGCGCCCTCGCCGATGTGGCGGTCGGCGAGCAGCAGCGCCGCCTCGCCGTCGGGCGTGCGCGCACTGGCGATGCCGCCCAGCACGGGCGTCCGCGGCGCGGCGTTCCCCAGCGCGGCGAGCGCGCGGTCGACGGGGAACGTGTACGGGTCGGCGAGCAGGACGACCGCGGAGGCGCCCGCGATGTCGGGGAGGCCCGTGACCGTCGCGCCGTCCGCGGTGCTCACCGTGGCGGCGTGGAACGCGCGCGCCGAGCCGCCCGCGAGTGACGCGGCCCAGACGGCGACGCCGGAGCCGTTCTCGCACTCCTGGCCGGCGCCCAGGACGCCGCCGGCGCCGCAGCCGGCCAGCACACCGGGGTCGATCGCCTCGTGCACCCCCTCGAGGATCGCCTCGGGCTCGCGCACGTGGTCGCCTGAGAAGAACACGAAGGCCAGGTCGGCCGGCGCGCCGCCGAGCGCCGCGCGTGCGTCGGTCCCCGCCTCGATCGCGGCGACGCGCGGATCCTCGATCGGGGAGAAGCCGGATCCGATGCGGACGCCCACGCGGCCCACGATACTCCCGCGGGATGACTGCGCCAGCCGCTTCGATCGCCGCCGCCGCGCTGGCGCCCGGCGGCGTGCTCGCGGTGTTCGGGCCGACCGCCGTCGGGAAGACGGAGGTGGCCCTGGCGCTGGCGGCGAGACTCGCCGCCGCCGGCCGCCGCCCCGTGGCCGTCTCCGCCGACGCGCTGCAGGTCTACAGCGGCCTCGAGATCCTGACGGGCGTCCCGGGCCCGGCCGAGCGCGCGCGCCTGGAGCACCGCCTCGTCTCGTTCCTGCCGGTCGACGCGACGTTCAGCGTCGGGCAGTACGCCGAGCTCGCGCACGCCGAGATCGACGGGCTGCTCGCGGCGGGCGCGACGCCGATCGTCGTCGGCGGCACCGGCCTGTACCTGCGGGCGGCGCTCGCCGACCTGGACCTCAAGCCCGTCCCGCCGCAGGAGGTCCGCGACCGCTGGGCAGTGGCGCTCGCGCAGGGTGGGCCCGAGGCGCTGCACGAGCAACTGCGGCGGCGCGCGCCCTGGGCCGCCGCGGGCATCGACCCGCGCGACCGCCACCGCATCGTGCGCGCCCATGCGCTGCTCGACATGGGCGAGCTCGAGCCCCCGGAGGGGCCCAATCGCCTCTGGACCGCCGACACGCGTCATCCGACGCGGCTCGTGGGCCTGACCCGCGATCGCGAGGAGCTCTACCGCCGGATCGACGCGCGCGTGGAGGCGATGGTCGCCGCCGGAGCGATCGACGAGGTGCGCGCCGCGCACGCCGCCGGAGCATCCACCACGGCGCGCAGGGCGCTCGGCTTCGACGAGCTGCTGGCCGGCGACGTCGCCTCGATGCAGCGCCGTACGCGCAACCTCGCGCGCCGCCAGCTCACGTGGATGCGCAAGCTCCCGGGGCTGGAACTGCTCGACATGACCGGCCGCGGCGCCGACGACGTCGCTGCCGCGATCCTCTCGACGCCCGCAGCCGTGCGGCCATAGGGTGCCGGCAATGCGGTTCGAGAAGTGGCAGGCGCTGGGCAACGACTACGTCATCCTCGAACGCGAGCAGACGCCATTCGCGCTGACCGAGGAGGTCGTGCGGCGCATCTGCGACCCGCACCTGGGGATCGGCGCCGACGGCGTGCTCGAGCTCTCGCCGCCGGATGCGCCCGGATTCGTCGCCCGTCTGCGGATCTTCAACCCCGACGGCTCGGAGGCCGAGCTCTCCGGCAACGGTGCGCGCGAGGCGATCCTCTACCTGCGGCGCGCCGGATGGACGGACCAGCGCCAGTTCTCGATTCAGACGGCCGCCGGCGAGATCCGCCCGACGATCACCTCCGAGACGACCTGCACGGTCGACATGGGGCGCGCGAGCACCATGTCGGCGGGGTACCCGTCCGGCGGCGTCGAGGGTCATGGCCGCGTCGAGGCCGGCGGGCGCACCTGGAGCTTCCAGCACGTCGCGATCGGCAACCCGCAGTGCGCGATCCGCGTCGGCGACACCGACGAGCTCAATGCACTCGACCTCGGCGTCCTCGGCCCGGCGATCGAGCGCAGCGAGCTGTTCCCCAACCGCACGAACGTCAGCTGGTGGACCGAGCTCGAGCCCGGCGTGATTCGCGCCCGCATCTTCGAGCGCGGCGTCGGCGAGACGCTGGCCAGCGGCACGGGCGCCTGCGGCGCGGCCGTCGCGTCGGTCCTGCTCGGGGGCGAGTCGCCCGTGCGCGTCGCGCTCGACGGCGGCGAGCTGGAGGTCGAGGTCGGCGAGGACCTGCATGTCGACCTGACGGGCTGGGCGCTGCCGATCTACGCCGGGGAGGGGAGCGCCGAGCTCGTCAGCGCCCTGGCGGGGCTGGCGGGCTGAGCGCCACGACGCGCGCCTGGGCGGCGCCGAACGTCGCGAGCACCTGCATCCCGGGATGCAGCCCGAGCCTCGCGACGGCGCCGCTGGGGACCTCGGCGACCAGTGCGCCGACGCGCACGTGCGCGCGCTCGCCGTCCGGCGTGATCGTCGCGACGACGCCGGGCAGCGCGTTGCGCCCGTCCGCGCCGCCCGGGAGCACCAGCTCGATCTCCCACGGCGAGATCGCGACGCCCACGCGCCCGTCGGCGCGGGTGCCGGAGCGGATGACGGCGCCGCCGTCGAGCAGGATCTCGGCGCCGCCGCCGGCCAGCGGCGTCGCCACGCCGGTCAGGAGGTTCGCGCCGGTGAATCCGACGACGAACGCGTCGGCCGGGCGCTCGACGAGGTCCGCGACCGTCCCGAGCTGGCGCAGCGACCCGTCCACGACCACGCCGATGCGGTCGGCGAGCGCCGCCGCGTCGCGGAAGTCATGCGTCACGACGACCGTCGGCAGCGCGAGCTCGTGCAGGAGGGTGCGCAGCTCGTCGCGCACGTCCCGGCGCGTGTTCGCGTCCAGTGCCGAGAGCGGCTCGTCGAGCAGCAGCACCGCCGGGTCGCGCGCAAGCGCGCGGGCGAGTGCGACGCGCTGGCGCTCGCCGCCGGACAGCTCGCCCGGCTTCGTCTCGGCCAGACGCGCGATGCCGAAGCGCTCGAGCAGCTCCGGCGCGCGCGCGGCGCCCCCGAAGGCGACGTTCGCGCGCACCGAGAGGTGGGGGAAGAGCGCGTACTCCTGGAAGACGAAGCCCGTCGAGCGCTCGTCGGGCGCCCGGTCCACGCCGTC